>NZ_JAPZSZ010000350.1:0-3248 GCF_027532095.1 Microcystis sp. LE19-195.1E | reverse complement strand
TCCACCTAGGGCCATGAAGGCGCAGGGGAAGAGTAGTAAACCAGACCAACCGATGAAGACGAAACGGTCTCTTTTGAGCCAGTCATCGAGAGCATCAAACAGCCCTCTTTCTGGGGCGCGTCCGACAGCAATGGTCATGGGTATTTTTCCTCTTGCTTAACTGAAATCAAGGGCAAGATTTCTTAACTTTTTTGAGTCTGGGATTACTCCCATTGTCTTATAAGATGGGGCGCTCAATTGACTGGATTAGCTTGACTAACCTAGCTGCGATCGCCTGTTAATCCTCACAAACTGTAAAAGATTAACGTTTCTTAAACTAGCACAAGCTAGACAATAATTTCGAGTTTGGTAAGATTTTGGTTCCTTGCGGTTTCTATCTACCTTTACTCATTATTAGCAAAAAATTACAAATCTATACAACTTGACTCATAATTGATTTTTTATGCACACAAAAACTTTTTTGTCAATGAGTATTTATATTTATTTTTTTAATTGATCGCCATTCCCAATCTTCGAGGGGTTGTTCTAGCAATTGACAATCAAAGCAATCCTCGGCGGCGGTTTTCAGGGTAGCGATAAGGGTTTCTAGGGTCAAATCTGGGTCTAAATTCAGCTTTTGAGGGGCAGCACCGGCGAAAACTTGCTCAAACAGCGAATTATCTTGCTCTAGCACCATCGAACCATGTTGGAGAACAGAGGAACCCTGTTGCAGTTGGGCGCTACCAATAAATTTATTCCCCCAATTATCGACTAAATCCGCATCGGTGGCTGTACCGAAACAGTTAGCAGAATGGATATATCCCCGGCCTGCAGCACCGTAGGACAATTCCAGACCGAGATTTTGCCAGCCTGTGATCAAAAATTGACAGATTTGACGGTAAACTTCCCCAACATTACCCTTCATCCCCGAATTTACCACCATATAAGTCAAATCCCCCTGATGTAGTACGGCCCGTCCACCGGTAGGACGACGAACTAGGGAGATTTTTTGACCTTGCCAAGTCAAATTACGCCAAAAATCGGGATATTGCCGTTGATGATAGCCCAAGGAAATAGCCGGGGGCGACCATTGATAAAAACGCAGAGTCGGGGGATGATGACCACAACGGTGTTGCTCTAGTAACCAAGAATCGATCGCCATTTGTAGCTCTGCCGATGAGATAATTGGAGGGATATAACGCCAAATTTTAGCTGCCACCAAAGGATTCTCGTAACATTTCATCATTATTATCTGCCACCGTCGCCACGAGAGTAATTGCCCGCGAAATCTCCCCAGCAGACAAATCGGCCACAGTGCGCTGAGAAATCACCACCACCTGATCATTCATAATGGCAAAATGAGATTCAAAGGTTTCGGCACAATTCATCGCTAATAACTTGCGGGTTAATCCCAATTCATCCTTAACGGGTAATTTGAGGACAGAAGACCACACCGTTAGAAAATCATCATCGCTTTCCCCAGTTAACTGTACAAATACCTCAACGCTACCATACTGAAACTTCCAAAGATAACCTTTGTCTGTATGTTGTACCATAGCAGTATCATTCTGCTGCAGAGTAGAAATAACCATTTCAATCATTTCTTGGTGACTGCTCGTACTAGCCAGAAATTCATCGGTCATTGACTCTATTGCTTCTGAAGTCGCTAAACTTTCCGTGGTCATAAAAATTCCCTAAACTCGATCGATCACAATCTTATCCCAAGAGAAAAGAAAAAAGTAAACAGCAAACAGTAAACAGCGAAAAGACAGGGGCTTGACCATTCTCTATATAGGGTCTGCTGAATAAATCTAAAAACCTCGTTGGATAATATCTTTAGGCTTTTTTGAAATCAAAAAGTGCCAGCCCTTGGAGTGATCAGGGGGGAAATTTAGGCACTTTTTCCCCGAAAATTAGGTAATTGACCCCCTGAAAATGGGTAAAACCCTAGATCCCACACCCCACACCCTGCCCCCACGAAAAACTTTTTGCCGCAAACCCTAACTATTACTGATCAGGGTAGATCTGTTTTGTCTGTCTATTTTGAGCTTGAGTCTCGGGCTGATCGTTTCTTTTCTCCTGTAACCCGCATTGGGTAACACGCGGGTTAAAATGAGAATTTGGTATCATACTTATACCGTTATGGTTTGATCTGGTTATTCTTTTTATCACCAAATAGAGACCAAAAACCGCCCTTGCGATCCCCTTCCTTTTTTTGTCCCTTCTGGTCTTCCATTTCAACATTAGGATTAACTACTTTATCTAGTTCCCGTTTGCACCTAATCACCGTCGCATCTTTGGGGCTGACTTGCCAGGCGCGATTGATATGAACCCGGGCCATGGAGAGTTGATTTTGTTGCAGGTAGGCTAAACCGAGCAGGGCGTGACAGATGCCATTATCTGGTTCTTGCCGCAGGGCATCGCGCAATTCTCGCAAAGCTTGGGCGGGGTTATTTTGGTCAAGAGAGGCTTGGGCGCGGCGAATATAGGCTTCTAGGGGCGATTCTTTGGCTTTAGCCTCGGCTGCCGTGATGAAAGTAGCCCCGACTAACTCGGACTGGTTAGGATTGCCTTGGGAGATAAAGACTTTCCGGGTGGTTTTCTTGTTGCCCTGACCTTCGGTTAACATCAGATAAACCAGATTGAGTTCACTGAGTTGGGCGATTTTCTGATAGGTATTTTCTAGGGCGGTATATTGATTGATCGCCAAGGATTGCAGGATTTTTTGATAGGCTAATTCATAGTTAGCGCTAGATTGGGCTAGTTTTCTAGCCGGTTCGCTACTGATGGTGATTTTACCCGCATCTCTCGCCATTGCCTTGCCCATTTGTGCTAAAATAAGCCGGAATTCTTCCCGAGATAGGTCACGGCCTAGATGTTCGTAGGCTGGGTTAACTAATTTGGCGAGTAACTGATTAGCCTGTTCCCTTTCGGCGGGGGTGTAAAGGCGACAGGTATCGGGGTGAAGTTTATAGGCAATTTTTAAGTAACGCTCGCGAATCTCCTCATGTTCGGCATCGATCGACACTCCTAAAACAGCGAAGTGATCGATTAAATCAAATTGAAATAATCCCTGGGAAATCGGAAAAGGCATACAGCTGGTCCTACTCTAATCACAATGATAATCGGGTTCTTCGTTACTTGGTATGGTTCGATAGGGGGGCATAAATCGACTAAATCCTTATCTGGTAAGAGACTTAATTGATTAGTTCGCTCTAGATCAAAAACAATTGACAAAAATCGCTAAATGCCTTTCTATATAAGGGTTA
>NZ_JAPZSZ010000018.1:0-42417 GCF_027532095.1 Microcystis sp. LE19-195.1E | reverse complement strand
AACCAAGCTAAAAACTGAACCTTGACAACAGATAGTAGGGGGTTTTGTTCAGAAAAGAATTCAAATTCGGCCTTGAACGAGTAAAACTTTCTAGGAAATAAGGTTGAACATTAGATTTTTTCGACTTGTTCAAAGTGGCCGGAGGGCATTCGGACACTCAAAACGGACGTGGAGGAAAGCGTAAGACTACCGCTAAGGTAGCAGCATCCCGGGTCGCGTCAACCCCATTCAACGACCATCCTAAAAAGGTGGCGTGGTGAGGATGTCAACCGGCTGAATTTTTTTCAGCCAAAGACTTGACAAACTCCAAAATTTCTGCTAACCTTGTAGTATAGTGGGAATCCGTGTCGGCCTACAAACCCTCTTTTTAACTCTTTCTTAAGAATAAAAATTTTAACCCGAATTGCCGGTAGTAGCTAAACTAAGAGCAGTACCACGGGAAACGGTGACTATGGAAGTTATTTGCACGCGTCCCCACTGTCCGAAACCGCGTAATCAATGCCCAGACCTAGACGATAGCAATCGCTTAACCTCGATCGATCAGAAATATTGTACTACTTGCGGGATGCCATTAATTTTAGGGGGACGTTATTTGCCAGAACGTCTATTGGGACAAGGAGGATTTGGGGCGGCATTTTTGGTAGTAGATCGTTATAGTCCCAAAAAAGCTAAATGTGTACTCAAACAATTTCAACCTTCTGGTAATTTAAGTCCGCAAGCTTTAGAAAAAGCGAAAAACTTATTTTTTCAAGAAGCGCACGTTTTAGAAGATTTAGGCCGAGAACATCCCCAAATCCCCGATCTCTATGCTTTTTTCCCTTTAACAGTCAAGAATCAATTAACGGGAAAAGAAGAGCAATTTTTCTATCTGGCCCAGGAATATATCGACGGTAAAAACTTAGAAGAAATTCTCCAACAGCAACAAAAACCCTTTCAAGAAAGTGAAGTCAAAAACATTCTCGAAGAATTACTTCTTATCCTCAAATTTATTCATGAAAATGGTTCCATTCACCGGGATATAAAACCATCTAACATCATGCGCTCCCAAAATGGCCGCCTCTATTTACTCGATTTTGGGGCAGTAAAACAGGCTACCAATAACCCTAGTAATACACAAGAGAAATCCACAACAATTTACTCAGCTGGATTTGCTCCTCCCGAACAACAATTAGGCAATCAGGTATCGGCAGCCACGGATTTATATGCCCTAGCAGCTACCTGTGTTATGCTCTTAACTAATCGCGATCCTGATGATCTATACGATCCCCAAAAACAGGTCTGGAATTGGCAAAATTATGCCCCCAACATCAGTGCAGATTTAGCAAGAGTATTCAATAAAATGTTACTAGCAAATCCCCTGGATAGATTTCAATCCTGTGGAGAAGTTTTAACCGCTTTAAATACACCTCCCCCATCTCCTCCATCTCCTCCACCTTCTCCAATTCCTCCATCCCCTCCAGCTTCTCCAGTGATTAGAAAACCTTCCCGTTTTTCTCTTGGGGAAACTTTCGCTAATGCTGCCTTTACAGGATTTGAAGGGACATTATTAGTAATTGCCTTAAATAGTTTACTCCCCTCGCTAGGAATTGTCATCGCTTTTATGATCTTAGGTGGCTTAGTTTGGGCATTATTTAAAAAAGTGATTGAAGGGAGAGATTTACCGATTCTAGCAGCAATTACCCTCACCCTCATCTTCTTTCTTTCGCAACTGCAAGGAAGCCTAAATTTTCCTGAAATTGCTATCATTGCCGTGATGGCAGCCATCGGAGCAATTGCTATTACCGCCTTTTTCCGGTTAATATATCAGATAATTTTGCGATTATTTTAAAACCCTGAAAGTTTCAAAATTATCATCACTACCGCCAGTAATCGTGCCGCCGAGGTCTAAAATAGTTTGCAGATAGTCGAGGACTTCCTGAGAAATTAACTCTCCCGGCATCAAAACGGGAATACCGGGGGGATAGGGACAGATAACATCAGCACTAAGACGATCGAGGGCATTTTTCCGGGATACTATCTCTGTAGGGGCAAAAAAAGCCTTTCTAGGAGAAATAGCCAAATTTCCCGTGACTGGGGGAGGAGTGGGGGGTAAACTGGGAGAGGAAGGAGATTGAAGGCATTGAAAAGCAGTAATTAGGCGATTAATGTGTTCGCGATGGTTGCCGATGGAGATAATAAAAGTAAGTTGGCTTAAAGTCGGTAATTCTGCCGTGACAGCGTATTTTTCTCGCAAAATATCGTCTATTTCGTAACCAGTTAAGCCAAAATCTCTGACGATTACCGTTAAACGAGTGCGATCGAACCAGTGACAACCCGGGATAGAATGGGGAAAGTCTAGAACAGAGATATTAGGAATTTTATCGAGTTCTTTTCGGGCAGTAGCGGCTAAATCGAGGGTTTTGCTCAGTAAATCTAGTCCTTGCGTCGCCATTTGCTTTCTAGCACTATCAAGGGAAGCGAGAAGCAAATAACTAGGGCTAGTGGTTTGAACTAATTGTAAGGCTCGATCGACTTTTTCGGAACTAATGCGATCGCTTTTTAAGTGTAACATTGATGCTTGAGTTAAGGCCCCTAAAACCTTATGGGTGGACTGAATAGCCATATCAGCGCCGAGAGACAGGGCAGCCGGAGGTAAATCGGGATGAAAGGCAAAATGCGCCCCGTGAGCCTCATCGACGAGCAGCGGGATAGAATAATGATCGGTAATCTGGGCGATAGTTTCTAAGTCACAGCAAACCCCTTGATAGGTGGGAGAGACTACCATCACCGCTTTGGCGTCGGGATGAAGTTTCAGGGCATTTTCGAGGGATTGGGGGGTTATATTTAAATTTAGATCGATAGTGGGATTATATTCGGGATTGATAAAGATGGGCTGCGCCCCAGAGAGAATTAAGCCCGAAATTGCCGATTTATGAATATTTCTCGCCAAAATAATTTTATCTCCCTCGCCGCAAGTGGCTAAAATCGCCGCAATAATGCCACAACTGGAGCCATTGACTAAAAACCAGCTTTTATCTGCCCCAAATGTCTCGGCTGCTAAAATTTGCGCTTCTTTAATCACCCCCGTCGGGGCAAACAAATTATCAAGGTCGGGTAATTCGGGTAAATCGGCTTTAAAGACGCTTTTTCCCAGTAAATTACTTAAATCTTCCCCGATTCCTTCCCCCTGCTTATGCCCTGGCGCATAAAATGGTACATCTAAACTATTGACTTTTTTTTGCAGTTGTGAAACTAGCGGAGCAGATTCTGGCGAAGGCATTGTGAGAAGTGGGGTGTGGGGTGTGGGGTGTGGGGTGTGGGGTGTGGGGAAGTAGGGTGTGGGGTGTGGGGTGTGGGGTGTGGGGAAGTAGGGTGTGGGGTGTGGGGTGTGGGGTGTGGGGAAGTAGGGTGTGGGGTGTGGGGTGTGGGGAAGTAGGGTGTGGGGTGTGGGGTGTGGGGTGTGGGGTGTGGGAAGTATAAATAAAAATAATCTCCTGTCTCGGAGTCTCCTGTCTCGGAGTCTCCTGTCTCCTGTCTCCTGAATCCTGACTCCTGACTCCTGACTCCTGTTAACTATCTGTGCCTAACATTTGCAGTTTATATAAACTAGCGTAGAGGCCGTCTTCGGTTAATAAATCTTCATGGGTTCCCGATTCGACTAATTCCCCGCGTTTAAGGACAAGAATTCGATCGACATCGCGAATAGTGGAGAGACGATGGGCGATAATAATAGCAGTACGATTGACTAAAATCTGTTCTAAAGCTTCTTGAATTAATACTTCTGTCCCCACGTCTAAACTAGCGGTAGCTTCATCTAAAACTAAAATTTCGGGGTTACGAATAGCGACTCTCGCAAAAGCGAGTAATTGTTTTTGTCCTCCCGATAAATTTGCACCCCGTTCCCGTAAAAGGGTATGATAACCATCGGGTAACTCCTCGATAAAGTGATCGATATTAGTTAATTTAGCTGCTGCCTTCACTTGCTCAAAATCATAATTTTCCCCTAAAGTAATATTGCGAGTAACATCTCCGGCAAAGAGAAAAGTTTCTTGGAGAATGACACCGATATAACGTCTTAATTCTGCTTGGGGAAGATAACGAATATCGATCCCATCCACTAGAATTCTGCCCTTACTTGGTTCGTAAAGACGACAGAGAAGACGAATAATCGAACTTTTTCCCGCACCGGTGGGACCAACTAAAGCGACTTTTTCCCCTGGATGAATGATAAAATTGAGACCTTTGATAATATATTCATCGGGTTTATAACCAAACCAAACATTCTCAAAAATAATCTCGCCAGTTTGACGTTTTTCTGGGAAGTAAATATCTTTATAATTGTTAGAATCGTTGATTTCAATGGGAATACTAATTAATTCACCAATTCGTTCTATAGCAGTAAAACCCGCTTGAAACATAGTAAATTTTTCGGCAAACTGACGCAGGGGATTAAAGAGACGTTGGGAGAATAAAATAAAAGCTGATAAAACCCCAAAATCAATGGTTTTCTGGAGAATAAAAATCCCGCCTAACCATAATACTCCTCCCACGGCAATTAATCCGATCCATTCCAAAGTGGACGAGACAGCCGAATCATAAAAAATTGTTTTATCTAGGGATTGACGATAGTGAGTATTGATAGCGCGAAACATTTCAGCATTAAAGCGTTCGCGGCGAAATAATTGAACAATATTAACTCCGACTATATTTTCCTGTAATTGGGCATTAAGTTTTGATAATTCCTCGCGTACTTGATAGTTAGCGATGCGGTATTGTTTTTGAAAAAAGATAATTAAAGCAGTGACGGGAAATAACATCAACACCAACAATAGAGCTAATTGCCATTGCAGGGTAAACATGGTGATGATAATAACTAAAATATTGACCAAATCACTGACAACTCCGATCGCCCCACTAGCAAAAACTTCTCCTAATGCTTCCACATCGCTGGTTAAACGAGTGACTAAACGTCCCACGGGAGAGCGATCAAAAAAACTGGAGGAAAGGGAGGTGACATGGGTAAATAAATCTTCCCGGACATTAGCAGTAATTGACTGACCGACTTTCTGCACTAGATAACCTTGCATTGTCCCTAAAATCAGTCGTAAAATAATCGAAGCCGAGAGGATAATAATTAGGGTATTAATGGCTGCTGTTAAGGGCATTCGAGCCAAAAAATCCCAAGTTTGTTCCTTTTGCAAAAGGGAGACCGCTTGACCGATAATTAAGGGTTGGATCGCCCCTGTGAGAGATAGGGGAAAAAGAAGTATTAATGACCAAAATAGCAGGGCTTTTTGCTTTTTTGCGTAGGGAAGTAATCTTAATAACAATCTCCAGTCATTTTCTTTGACCGGAGGGGACACAGGGGAGGATGATAGACTCATGAAAGGGTTTCCAGTGAAATTCTCGGCAGCCAGGGAGAAATTACCCCCCTGTTGTTAACTTTTCTAACAGGCGATCGATCTGGAAATATTCCTCCATTAATTCTCGAATACAAGCGACTTTTACCTGTTCCTGTAAGCGAATCTTCCCGAAGGCCTGATCGACGATTTCCACGGTGGTGAGAGTATCTAAATTTACCGAGAGAATCGGTACTTCTAAATCCTCGGCCCGGCCCAAAATCAGGGGATCTGGAGAGATAGAACCAGTTAAGATTAAACAGGTGGTGGAAGTTTCTAGGGCAGCTAACTGTAGGTCTGTGCGATCGCCACCCGTAATCACGGCCATATTTTCCCCCTTGCGAAAATATTCTAAAGCGGCGTTGACATTCATTGCCCCGATCGCTAAACTTTCTACCATCCAATCCAAACGATCGGGCCGACATAATACTTTGGCCTCTAAAAGATGGACAATTTCCCGAACACTAATACTGCGCAGCAGTTTACTAGCGGGTAACAGTCCTAAAACTTCCACACCTTGGCCAGCGAGATAGGGTTTAAGGAGAGATTGTACTTCATCCCAATCATCGGTGGGGATATCGCTAATTACTACCCCCAGCAGCTGATTATTTAATTCCTGTTGCGCTTTCAGCAGACTATCGGCAATCAGGGGAGAACTATAGCGGGCCACCAATAGGATCGGAGTCTGGAGAATTTTGGCCATCTCCCCCATCGATAACTGAAAAATACTCCCTTCCCAGAGAGTCCCCGGCCCTTCGAGGAGGGCAATATCACTGTTAACCCGATCGAGATAGCCAGCAAGAATATTGCCGTAGTCCTGTTTATCTGCACCTTGCAGACGTTTAGCAACGGAATCCACATCTGTATAGATCACGGGTAAACGCAGCTGATCGGGGGATAATTCTAGTAATTGCCGGATAAATTCTACATCCTCATCGACCAATTGCCCATCGACGTAGCCCGGACAATTGCCCACTGGTTTGCCGTAACTTATCTCTAGGCCTTTTTGCCGCAAGAGATGCGCTAAACCGACGATAGTTCCCGATTTACCACTGAGGGGTTCCAGGGAAGAGATGAGTATAGATTTGGCTGATTTCGCCACGATTTGCTCCTTTTTAACCCGTAAAATCCCGACTTTTATTCTTCAAATCGCAGCAGTTTCCGATAAAATCCCTGCGAAAAGTCGGCTGAACCTAGCTGCTTAAAGGTTTTAATCGCATCGATGAGGTATTCGATCAACTCGGCGTTAATAATCGTCATCTCATAGCTTAGGTCGGCCTGTCCTTCAAATTGTAAACGACAACGGGTCAATTCCGAGGGCAATTTTGATACATACCAAGACGCCACAAAGGGAATCCCTTGACTGTTTTCTATGCGACGACGACCTTCTAAAGATCCTGCTTGATACAAAGCGATCGCATAGGGCAGGATACTATGTTTGTCCTTGGCATAGTAGGGCATATATACTACCACATCGGCCTTATTAGCGGGTTCTAATTGTTCGATAGTCGGCATAATTTAAGTAATAGGACAAAATTAACTTCTTGGTTAGGATAGGCACTCATGCAAGGGGCAAAAGGCAAGAGTTACTTAGATGTGTGTAATTGATTGTCTCTAGCTACTGTTAATTCTTTGGTTCACAGCCAAGTTACCATTGACACTGATATTTTCCATATATTTTAACCGATCGCCCCAGGAATCTCCCGATCGAGAAAATAGGCAGAATTGACGACCAGATCATCCCTCTATACTGAGGTTATCATCGGGTATAACTGGTATATGAACCCGAAAAACCGTGCCGGGGTAGAGGGAACTTGTTTGCTCGGGATTGGGACTGATAAATTCAATCGTCCCCCCCATGCTGGTAATTAATTCTTTTGCGATCGCTAAACCCAATCCTGTACCGGGTATATCTCCCCCTGCTTGCACTCCCCGGTAGTGACGTTGAAAAATTCTTTCTTGATCGCTCCTCGCTATACCATAACCCGTGTCTTTAAAAACAATTTCTACACTGTTCTTAACATTCTGCACCTCGACGGTGACTTTTCCGCCAGCAGGAGTATATTTGAGGGCATTATCAATTAAATTGCTGAATACTTCCCGCAAACCGGGGATATTGGCGCAAATAAGTGGTATGTCTTCCCCGTGAATCGTTTCTAGACTGAGATTTCTCTCTTTGGCTACGGCCTGGGCCGAAAGGAGCAGCGGATCGAGAATATCATGGAGATCGATCGGAGTTAGTTGGCCGCTGCCAGCAGGCAAGAGAAAGGCGGTGGGGGAAGATTGCGCTTGCAGGAGAGGAATATCGACGGTGGGGTAATTTTCGCTTTCTTGCTGAATTTGTGCCTCAAATTCGGCGATTAAGTCCCGAACTCGATCGCTTTCCCTCAGGATACCAGTAATGGCGGGATCGTTACCTTCTTCGGCTAAAAGCCTTTTGAGCAGAAGTTTACCAAAGGTTTTTAAAGCGGTGAGGGGATTGCGGATTTGATGGAGAAAGGTATCGAGGCGCTGACGTTGCCATTGTCGATAATAACGTTCTTCTCCTAATTGGCGATCAAGTACACAGGCCAAAGCGAGGGTTTGGGTGATTTTTTCCATCCGGGTTAATTCCCAACTTTGCCAAGGTCGTTTTTCTCTGGTTGTCACCAATAATCCGATCATGCCCTCTTCATACATTAAGGGTAAAAACAAGCGATGACTGCTGACGGTCTCCTGATTACCCCAGAGGTGGGATAAATCTTCTAACTTAACCGCAGTTAACAAGTCTGCCGCCGGTTGCCCCGGTTGTAAGGAAAGCCGCTTTTTTTGGGGAGAAGGGGGATTAAAAGGCGGATAAACAACGACTGGAATTAAATTACTCGATAAAGGTTCATTTAAATAAACCGCACTTCTGTCCGTTTCCATTTGCTCTCGCAAAAGTTCCATCTGTGCCTGACAGAGGGCAATAAAATCATCACTCAGGGGAGTCCGGGAGGGGGAGGAGAAGGGCATACCAAGAAAGTAAAAAGTAAAAAATCAGAAAACCTAGATACAGCTAGGGTTGCGAGTTTTGTTTCCCGGTTTACACAGGAGAGAATGGCCATCCTCTTGGGTCGAGGGCAGCCAGCAAAAAGCAATTAGGACAAGGGTTTGGTCACTATTTTCGGGGTGGATCAAGGTATATATTAAAAAAAGTTTAAGAATAATAAGTTTTGTATCGATATTTGTGGGTGTGTTTTTGTCAGAAAAACTTAAACCTAGTCTCAGTCTAGCTTCTAGTCAAACTTGTCTGTAATTGGGTTTGTGAGAGACACTTGATTTCTTGGTCTAGAACGGATATAATTGCTACGGCTTTTGTAACTATCATTACAACGATTAGCCAAAACAGGAGGTAATTGGGTTGGCCAGAAAACGGAAACGTAAAAGTCGCCGTCGTCAAGAAGGACGTAAGATACTTGAACTTATACCCCAGTATAGTATTGAAAGTGGCGAAGATAAACCCGTAACTGCGGCGCGTAAGTATATTCAAGCTATAGGCATTAGCCCACCAGCTTTATTGATTGTTAAGCGTAACGAGCATACAACCGATCGCTATTTCTGGGCTGAAAAAGGACTGTTTGGAGCGCAATATGTGGAGGAAAACCACTTCCTTTTCCCAAGTTTGCGCGACCTGCAGCCCCAGCCCCAGCCCCAGCCCGTCAAAGCACCGGTAGCAGTTGCCAAATAATTCACAGGACTATTAATCATATCATGGAAAGTCAACTCGTTTACCGAAAAGTAAACGAGTTTTTTTGTCTGAGATCTGGGAATCAGCCACCAGCTTTTCGCTGATGGCTAAAGATAAGAAATCTGAGGCTGAAAAACAGCCAAGTTTTAGGCGACATTACCGGCTGTGGCAGTAATAATTTGACGTACTTGAGCATCGGTCAGATTAGGATTGGCACTCAACATTAGGGCCACCAATCCGGCCACATGAGGTGCTGCCATCGAGGTTCCACTCAAGAAACCATAGCCACCATTAGGGAGAGTAGAATACACTTGCACGCCTGGAGCGGTGACATACCTCATCGAAGAATTGGAGCCAGCACGATTGGAGAAGGAAGCCATCTGGTTAGAACTATTAACGGCACCTACGGCAAGACCCCAAGAGGTGGCATTGAAAGCGGGATAACCGGGTTGAGCTGCCCCCGCATTACCGGCGGCCATAACCACGATAACACCGCGACTGCTGGCATACTGGAGGGCCGATTGAACTGCACTGTTAGTGCTACCACCGCCCAAACTCATATTAATCACATCAGCACCGTTGTCCACGGCGTAGCGAATGCCTTGGGCAACGCCACTATAGCTGCCACTACCAGAATCGCTCAAAACTTTCACTGGCATAATTCTGGCATTGTAGGCCACACCAGTGGCCCCGAAACCATTATTACCGGCAGCAATGGTTCCCGCCACATGAGTACCATGGCGGTTGCCATCTAAAGTGTTATTATTGCCATTGGCAAAGTTCCAGCCATAAACGTCATCAACGTAACCGTTGCCATCGTTATCAAGCCCATCATTGGCAATTTCGCCCGCATTCGTCCAAATATTGCCCGCTAAGTCGGCATGATTGCGGTCAACTCCTGTATCTAGTACAGCAACGACGACTCCTTGTCCTGTATAACCTCTTGCCCAAGCTTCCGGAGCATTAACTAAGTTAACCCCCCAGTCATTAGCACCACCAAAAGTGGGAACATTGGCAAAAGGACTTTGATTCAAGGCTCCGGCGACGGCTCTCGCGGCATTAACTAAACCGTATCCCGAAGTGGCACTATATCCGGGTACAACTGTGGCTGTGGTCGCCGACAGGGTTAAGTTATAGTTAGTGCTGCCACTGTAGGGATAAACCAGGACAAAGTAAGTACCCGCATTCAGTTGACCAGTAATACTCTCACTGATGTTACTGCCATTAGTGGAGCTAGTAATCTCATTGCCATTACTATCTAATAAGGACACATCGGCATCGGCACTTAATCCCGTTAAATTGAGGCTAAAGTCGCTACTGGTTCCTAAACTGAAACGATAGTAATCATTGGTGTCTGTAGAACCAACAAAATCACTGTAGCTGGTGGGAGTCGCTCCAATGGTGATATCACGGGCCGTTGCTAAGGTATTGCCGGCGTTATCTAAGGTAGTAAGATCAAGATCAATGCTCGCTACTTCTTCTTTGAAAAGAGATGTGGCTCGATTAGTGGCTATGGTGGGAAAAATTGATGAGTTATTCCCCGCTAGGAATTTCTGAAAATCTGAGGAATCTAGACTATCTATACAGTTATAGAGGTCGTTGGCGGCAAAGTTATCTATCATGGTGTTCTGGTGGTTTTTTAGTGGTTAAATGGCTGAGAGAACAATCAATAAGATATTATCAGACAGACAATATGGCGCTTCTGGTTTCTGTGTGAAAACGAGGTCTATACTGATAGAATATCCGCAAAATAGTCCTAAAAGTCTTGCCCGATAAGCATTAAGCAAAAATTATCACACAAAGTCGAGAAGAGCCAAAATTAGTTGCACATGGGGTGAATTATGAAGTAGGGAGCAGGGAGCGGGGAGCTTTTTTTCAGTGACCAGTCAACAGTAAACAGTAATCAGTGAAATGAAAACTTAGATCTGATCACTGATCACTGATTCAAAGCTGACGACCGACGAATGTTACGATTGTTACAACATCTTGACATTAATTCTGATACCCTGACAATGTGTCAATCTGTGCAGTAATGGGGCAGAAACTCAAGTGGTATCGATCCATATTTCTATTGTTGAGGGCAACCCGCACTTGCGATCGCTATTAACTTGGCATCTGCAACAGGCCGGTTATTTGGTTAATCAATCGGCAACCCTGCAAAGTGCTCGTCAAGCTTTCCTTCATCGTCAACCCACCTTAGCAATTATCGATTCCGACTTGCCAGATGGGGATGGAATCGAACTCTGCCGTTGGCTTGATCAACAAAAACAGTCTTTAATACTGATTCTCTCGGCCCGCAATAGCGAAAAAGATGTGGTCAATGGTTTAAAAGCAGGGGCCGACGACTACCTGAGAAAGCCCTTTGGAATGCAAGAATTTATGGCTAGGGTAGAAGTGTTAACTCGTCGTTTAGGCAGTAGGGCTGCCCCTCTACACTTGGATTATGGGCAATTAAAAATAGATTTAGCCCAACGACGGGTACAATTTCACGGGGAATATATCGAATTAACGCCCCAAGAATTTAGCCTACTCTACGTTTTAGCCCAAGCGGAGGGGACACCCCTATCAAGAGCCGATTTACTGCGTCGCGCTTGGCCTGAGGAAATTGATAATCCCCGGACAATCGATACTCATGTTCTCTCTCTGCGGAAAAAAATCGAAACCGATCCCAGGCAACCTAATTTAATTCAAACCGTCCGCAACGTCGGCTATCGTTTCAATTTAGAAATGTTGGCCGAGATGACTTCAGCTTTAGAAGCTAATATTATTGCCTCCACCAAAGGCAATCATAACGGCCATTCCATTAATAAAATTCCCGCTCACAATGTTAGTCGTTAATTCTGGCTTTGTCCGACTGATTAGCAGATTGTCTGAAATCGTCTCCTAACCACTTAATCGAAGCGAGGAGACGAAGGGCAAATTAAACCGTAGTCACCATTGACCGATCCGCTTGTTGCTGAAATTCCGTCAATAAACGCCGGAATTCGTCGCCGTCAATGGTTTCCTGTTCAATCAGTATATCCACCAAGCGATCGATCGCCACACGGTTATCAAGGATAAGTTTTGTTGCTAAATCGTGGCATTGCTTGACAAGTTCCCGTACTTGTGCATCAATTTTCGCCATCATCGCGAAAGAATGGTCGGCATGATAACCAGCAGCAGCACCACCGAGATAGGAATTGCCCTCCTCCTCTAGGGCAATCAATCCCAATTCCGACATTCCCAGACGCGTTACCATCTGTCGGGCCAGATAGGTAATTTTTTCAATATCATTACCGGCCCCGGTGGTCACTTCATCCTCACCGAAGACACATTCCTCCGCCACTCGTCCCCCTAATAATCCCGCAATTCGGGCTAATAACTGGGAACGACTGGTTAAACCCTGTTCTTCATCGGGAGTGAACCAAGTTAACCCCTGCGCTTGACCCCGGGGAATCAGGGTGACTTTTTCCACCTGATCGTGGCCGGGACAGAGAGTACCGACAATCGCATGGCCAACTTCGTGATAGGCGATCAAACGCTTGGCTTTACTATCGACTAAAGCGCGCCCTTCCATACCGGCCACAATCCGATCGATCGCATCGTTGACTTCCGCCATGGTAATCGCCTCTTTCCGTCTTCTAGCGGTAAAAATCGCCGCTTCGTTGAGCATATTAGCCAAATCTGCCCCGGTAAAACCGGGGGTGCGACGGGCGATCGCCTCCAGAGCCACATCAGCAGCCACCTTTTTATCGCGAGAATGGACCTCTAAAATGGCCAAACGTCCCTTACAATCTGGATAATCCACCACTACCTGCCGATCAAAACGACCCGGACGCAAAAGGGCCGAATCCAAAACATCGGGGCGGTTGGTGGCGGCAATGACGATAATGCCGCTATTTCCCTCAAAACCGTCCATTTCCGTCAATAATTGGTTCAGGGTTTGCTCCCGTTCATCATTACCTCCCCCATAACCGACCCCTCGTTGACGACCAACGGCATCAATTTCATCGATAAAAACCAAACAAGGGGCATTTTCCTGGGCTTTTCGGAACAGATCTCGCACTCGCGACGCACCAACCCCGACAAACATCTCCACGAATTCCGACCCGGAGATGCTGAAAAAAGGCACTCCCGCCTCTCCCGCGATCGCTTTAGCCAGTAAAGTTTTCCCCGTCCCCGGTGGCCCGATTAACAGGACTCCTTTGGGGATTTTTGCGCCAATAGCCGTAAATTTTTCCGGTTGTTTGAGGAATGTCACCACTTCCTGTAAATCTTCCTTGGCCTCATCCACACCCGCGACATCATTAAATTGTGTGTCGGTTTTCGCCTCCATCTGAAACCGCGCCCTTGATTTACCGAAGTTCATCGCTTGACCGGAAGCATTGGCAGAACGACGGATAATAAACACCAATAATCCCAAGACGAGAATAATCACTAACAGGTTAGTGAGAACATTGATCAAGGCCGAATTGTCAGTGCTGGGGAGAATGCCGTACTCAATTTTTTCAGCATCGAGTTTCTTGATTAATTCGGGATTTTGGTCAAATAAATTGACTTCTTTCGGGGGATCCTTGTCCGTTTGACCGACGAGGGTAACTGCTGCCTGCTGCGAAGAAGGATTGATTTCGACCTTTTTTACCTTTCCTTGCTCGATCTTCTCTAACAATTCACCGTAGGTGAGGGTATTTTGGTTTTTTTGACTCCAAGCAGGAGTGACATGGCCAAAGGTTTGCAGAATCATCCAAGTGGTGACAATCCCTTTCCATACTGGCCGACGACCACGATTCTTAGCTGACTTGGCTCTAACTACGGTGAGTGGAGATTTTTGATCCATAATTGACTCTATATCTAGTTACCCTGTATTCATTGTGACAGATCGACTCGATCGTGACCACTGTTCTGTTTTCCCCCAGGCACGACCCCGGGGGCAAATAGTGATGACGGTTTTTTGCTATATTGTATTTAGCTAGGTGGTCTAACAACTGCCTATCCCAATCACTAACAGTTTAGGGAAGTGGGTTTCGCCCGCTTTTTTTGTTGTCTAAATCATGACCCATCCGCTCATCCCCGACCTGCTGCACCTAGCCACCCCTATCGCTGAAAACTTGGGGCTAGAAGTGGTCGATATCGTTTTCCAAACCAATAAAAGGCCTCCCGTCCTGCGCGTCGATATTCGCAATCTGGGGGGGGATACTGGTTTAGAGGACTGTGAGCAGATGAGTCGGGCCTTAGAAACCGCCCTCGACAGTCAAGAAATCTTACCCGGGGCCTACGTTTTAGAAATATCTAGCCCCGGCATTTCTCGACAACTGAGCAGTGAGCGCGAATTTCAGTCTTTTAAAGGTTTTCCCGTCATCGTTACCGGCCAGGATAGCCAAGGAAAACCGCAAGAATGGCGCGGAAAACTGCAAGGTAGAGATGAGCAATCTATTTATCTTAACCAAAAAGGTCGCTCCCTGAGCATCGATCGCACTACCGTCATCAGCGTCCGTTTAGATGAGCAGCGCAAGAATCAGTGATCAGTAAACAGTAATCAGTTATCAGTAAGCAGTAATCAGTAAGCAGTAATCAGTAAACAGTAAACAGTAAACAGTAAACAGTAAACAGTAATCAGTAAACAGTAATCAGTAATCAGGGATAAAGATGAAGATAAATAAATAACTAACTAATTAACTTAAAACTTACATCTGATAACTTACATCTGATAACTTACATCTGATAACTTACATCTGATAACTTACATCTGATAACTGATACAAGGCTAATGGCTAAAAAACTAATAACTCAAAAGTAAGGAGAAAAAATAATTATGGCTACTGTTAATTTGCCCGGTTTAAAAATAATGCTCGAAGAAATTAGCCAACGACATAATCTGCCCAAAAATGCCGTACAAGAAGCCTTGCGTGAAGCACTTCTCAAGGGGTATGAACGTTATCGACGCGCCCAAAGTTTAGAAAAAGCTGCTCAATTCCATGAAGATTATTTCAATAACTTTGATGTGGAATTAGACGTAGAAGAAGAAGGCTTTCGCATCCTTTCTACTAAAACTATTGTCGAAGAAGTGACCAATGCCGACCATCACATCGGTCTCAAAGAAGTGCAAGAAGTGGCCGATGAGGCCCAGTTAGGGGATGAAGTAGTTCTTGATGTCACCCCCGACCAAAAAGAATTTGGTCGCATGGCGGCGATTCAAACTAAACAGGTTTTACTGCAAAAACTGCGGGATAACCAACGCAAAATGATTCAAGAGGAGTTCCAAGATCTGGAAGGAACGGTTTTACAGGCCCGGGTCGTCCGTTTTGAAAGACAGGCCGCTATTGTCATGGTACAAAGCACCTACGGTCAACCGGAAGTGGAAGCAGAACTACCCAAACGGGAACAGCTGCCCAACGATAACTATCGCGCTAACGCCACCTTTAAAGTGCTGCTCAAAAAAGTCCTGGAAGGTTCTCACCGCGGCCCGCAATTAATCGTTTCCAGAGCGGCGGCGGGTTTGGTAGTATATCTGTTCGCCAACGAAGTTCCCGAAATCGAGGAGGAAATCGTGCGTATTGTCGCCGTCGCCCGGGAAGCCAATCCCCCCTCCCGTCACGTTGGTTCGCGGACAAAAATCGCCGTCGATACCTTAGAGAGAGACGTGGATCCGGTTGGGGCCTGTATTGGGGCCAGAGGTTCGCGGATTCAAGCCGTGGTTAACGAATTGCGGGGCGAAAAAATCGACGTGATTCGTTGGTCTCCAGACCCCGCCACCTACATCGCCAATGCCCTTAGTCCCGCCCGTATCGACCAAGTTTTGTTCACTAATGCCGAAGAAAGACAAGCACTGGTACTGGTGGCACAGGATCAATTGAGTTTAGCGATTGGCAAAGAAGGGCAGAACGTGCGTCTAGCCGCCCGTCTGACGGGCTGGAAAATCGATATTAAGGATATAGCCCTCTATAAAGGCGAACAAGAGGTGAAAACTGATGAAACAGACCCAGAATCGCAGGATTTAGACCGAGAATGAACACCTTCGTCAATTATCGACGCTGTATTAGCTGCCGTCTCTTCGCCCCGAAAGAATCCTTTTGGCGAATTGTCCGACTACACCCGTCCGGACAGATACAATTAGATCAAGGCATGGGAAGATCAGCCTATATCTGTCCACAGCCCAACTGCCTGCAACTAGCCCGACAAAAAAATCGTCTCGGACGCACCCTAAAAGCCAATATTCCCGAAACGCTCTATGAATCCTTGCAAGAGCGACTCGGGACTGCCTGGCAAGGTCGTCCAAATCAGGATTAAAATTGACGATCATAGCCACAAAATCGTTAGCATGGAAATGGGACAGTCCTGACAGGCTCAAAAAATCAGCCAACTTATAGGATCACTAACACTTTAGCCGGGGGATAATGGATGAGTAACACGAAAGTCAGAATTTACGATTTATCAAAAGAATTGAATCTAGACAACAAAGACATTTTGGACATCTGTGACCAGTTGAACATCGAGTACAAGAGCCACAGTAGCACGATCAGCGAAGAGGATGCCCAACGCATCAAAGCAATCGCTGCGAAGGGATTTGCCTCGAGTACCAGTAAAAATAGCACGGGTCAGCGAGAATCGGCTAGTCCTGCCGAAGAAAAAAAACAAAAGATTTTAGCCCTGCATAAACACAACCGCCCCGAAACCGGCGAAGAAGGGGAAAGCTATCCCGGTCAAGCCGGTTCCTCGGCCAAACCGACTTTAATCAGTCCCCCCCGTCCCCCGGTTAAACCCCTCGTTGCTCCCCCAGGGCGCGACGAGGCGGCCGAAAAAACTCCCCCCACTGCAGCAGAGATGCTATCTCATAGCCCCAGTGTTAAAGAAACCCCGACCGAAACCCCGCTAGTGCCAGAAGCAGCCCCCACCTTAATCGCCCCACCTAATCGACCTTCCCTCACCCCGAAACCACGCCCTGAAACTGCCTCGGGCCGGCCAGAACCCCGATCTAAAAATGCTCCTGGCAGTAACGACAGGCCCCGGGGAGAAAAACGCGAGCGCGGCGAGAGCGAAAACGCCCCTAGTCCTGAGCGTAGGGTAGGCTTGGCTAAACCAGAAAAACCGACCCTCAACCGCAAACCCGACGGAAAAAGCCCGAAACTGGCGGAACCAGCTAGGGAAGTGCGGGAGACAGTGGAGTTGAAGCGCCCGGTTCGCCCCGGGTTACCCGCTAAAATCTCGGCTACCAGCGAGGAGGAAACCGATACCACCAAGAAATCTGGTGTTGATGGCACAGAAATCGATACAGATACCGGATTGCTCGGAGCAGACGGGCCCAAAAAACTCAAACGACCCACCATGCCCCCTCGCATGGCCAAAAAATCTACCTGGGAAGAAGAAGAAGAGGAAGAAAAAAAAGCGGCCAAAACCGCCAAAACTGCCGGCAAAAACAAACGCCGCACCCAAGCGCTCTTTGAAGATGACGATGATCTAGAATCGGAACTGTCCGGGTTAATTAATACCCCCAGTTTTACCCTCTCCACCGCTCGTCCCCCCAAACCGCCCACCGCTAAAGCTGCCACCCCTGGCACCCCAACAGCAGTCAAAGTTAAGCGGCCCAGTAAACCAACCGCCCACACCGGCAGCCCGAAAAGCGAGCGCCAAGAACCCCAAGAGGAAAAACGCCCGGAAAGCATCGTCGTCACCGGCAGTCTCACCGTGCGCGACCTCTCGGAATTGATGAAAGTCCCCGAAACTGAGATCATCAGAACCCTATTTTTTAAAGGGATGGCGGTTAATATCACCCAAACTCTCGACGTGGACACGATCGAAATGATCGCCAGGGACTTCGAGATCGCCGTGGAAACCCCCAGCACCCAGTCGGCGGCGATCAAAACCACGGAAATGATCGATGTCTCCGACTGGGAAAGTCTCCAGCGTCGTCCCCCCGTCGTCACCATTATGGGTCACGTTGACCACGGCAAAACCACCCTCCTCGACTCGATCCGCAAAACCAAAGTCGCCCAGGGGGAAGCCGGCGGCATCACCCAGCACATCGGTGCTTACCACGTCGATGTGGAACATAACGGCAAACCAGAACAGATTGTCTTTTTGGATACCCCCGGCCACGAAGCTTTTACCGCTATGCGCGCCCGCGGGGCGAGAGTCACCGATATAGCCGTGCTGGTGGTAGCCGCCGATGACGGCGTACAACCCCAAACGAAAGAGGCAATCAGTCACGCCAGGGCTGCCGAAGTCCCCATCGTTGTGGCGATTAACAAAGTCGATAAACCTTCAGCTAACCCCGACCGGATTAAACAGGAATTGACCGAACAGGGACTGGTGTCCGAAGATTGGGGCGGTGAGACGATCATGGTTCCCGTTAGCGCCCTGCGGGGTGAAAATCTCGATAATCTGCTGGAAATGATCCTCTTGGTGGCAGAAGTAGCGGAATTGGTCGCTAACCCCGATCGCTTGGCGAAGGGAACCGTCATCGAAGCTAACCTCGATCGCACCAAAGGCCCCGTGGCTACCCTGCTCGTCCAGAATGGCACTCTCCGCGTGGGTGATAGCATCGTCGCCGGTTCCGTTTTCGGCAAAATTCGGGCCATGATCGATGATCGCGGTCAAAAAGTCGAAGCGGCCACCCCCTCCTTCGCCGTGGAAATCCTCGGTCTCAGTGATGTGCCGGCCGCTGGCGATGAATTCGATGTCTATGAAAGTGAAAAAGAGGCCCGGGCGATTGCCGATCAACGGGCGATCGAACGACGCAACACCCGTTTACAACAGGCCCTCTCCTCCCGTCGCGTTAGCCTTAGCACCCTCTCTATCCAAGCTCAAGAAGGACAACTCAAGGAACTTAATCTCATCCTCAAGGCAGATGTGCAAGGTTCCGTCGAGGCCATCCTCGGTGCGCTCAAACAGTTACCCCAAAACGAAGTGCAGATTCGCGTTCTCCTCGCCTCTCCGGGGGAAATCACCGAAACCGATGTGGA
Organism: Microcystis sp. LE19-195.1E; assembly: GCF_027532095.1. NCBI lineage: Bacteria > Bacillati > Cyanobacteriota > Cyanophyceae > Chroococcales > Microcystaceae > Microcystis > Microcystis sp. LE19-195.1E. The sequence continues at coordinate 23,392 of NZ_JAPZSZ010000018.1, read as the reverse complement.
TCTGGCCGCCGCTAGTGGTGCGGTGGTGGTGGGCTTTAATACCACCCTTGCCAGTGGTGCGCGCGCATCCGCCGATCGGGAAGGGGTCGATATCCGCGATTACAATATCATCTACAAGCTTCTCGATGATATTCAAGGGGCGATGGAAGGTCTTCTCGACCCCGAAGAAGTGGAAGAACACCTCGGTTTCGCCGAAGTGCGCGCCGTCTTCACCGTCGGTCGTGGGGCCGTGGCGGGCTGTTATGTCCAATCTGGTAAACTGGTGCGGAACCGCTTCCTGCGCGTGCGTCGCGGCAAGGAAATTGTTTATCAGGGAGTTCTCGATTCCCTCAAACGGATGAAGGAAGATGCCCGGGAAGTAGCTACCGGTTTCGAGTGCGGTGTCGGTGTTTCTAAATTCAATGACTGGAAAGAAGGCGACATTATCGAAGCCTACGAAATGGTCATGAAACGTCGCACTTTATCCAGTTAATTAGACTTGAACCGTCGGGAGTCGGGAGTCAGTTATCAGTTATCAGTTATCAGTTATCAGTTATCAGTTATCAGTTATCAGTCATAATTCATAATTCATAATTCCCCCACTCCTCCACTCCTCCACTCCCCTGCTCCTCCACTCCCCCATCTCCCCACTTCCCTCTATGAAATCAGAACCTTTTTTGTGGATTCATCTGGCAGGGTTAGCGGCTTTGCCAATCTTTTTACAAATCGCTTGGATTGGTTTAGCTGTGGGCGATCCCTTGCCTTTTCTTTGGCTAGAATGGCTATTTCTAGGAGCGATCGCTATCATACCCGTCTTTTGGATGCAGTGGACAAAACCTTTTGATATTTTTAGTCTTTTGTTGGTTGCTCTAAAACCGAGTCAACTCACCCCCGAACAGTTAAAAATTCTCTCTCTTTTTAAACGTCCTCGCCATCGTCTTCTTACTCTTTTGGGAGTCGTCCTCTTAATTCTCATCACTTGGCCAATCTACAATTTTGCCCCTCTAGCGGCTGCCGTGGCCGCCTATCTCCCCCAATGGCGGCTTTTAGGTTTAGTAATCGCTGCGATCGCTCTCCTCTTAAGTCACCTATTTCTACAGGTTCCTCTGAGTGTTCTGGGGGTTTTAGCCACTAAGGAAAGTGACTGGACAGCCACCGAAGCTTTAGTTATTGAGCGCATTCCTGAGTTATTTACCATTGTTGGTCTAAAAGTTAATAAAATTATCTAAATTAGCCAAAATGCCGACAATTTCGGCTAGGAATGCCGGATTGATCGCCCGTTTAAGGGTTGAATATTCCTGGCATTACGGGGAAAAATCGCGGCCAATTGTTGCAGTTGTTGGGGAGAAATTTTGATCGCATTTTGCCAGACTAACCAGAGAACATCCTCGCTACAGGGGGGAGTGGACAAAGACCCCCGATATTCATAAAAATCGCTATTTTCTGGCAGTAAAAGCCCGGCATTGACCCAAGTATCGGGGATAATCATTTCAGGAGAAGGTTCTTGGGGCAAATAAGCCCAAATCGTTTGTAAATAGGGATTAAAAGCGCCGATTTCGGCTAAAATGCCCACAACTGCTAAATTTCCTCTCCCATTTCGATGCACTAAATGAATTTCTAGAGGGAAAGACTGACCTTTAATCTGATGTTCGCTGGGATGATGAAAATGAAACTGCAATAAATCCCAGTTTTCGCCGTGAAAACTCATGTTTCCACCTTTTTCGGTCTGAACCAAGATTGTACGACCGTTATGGCGAATTTTTAGGGGTACAGGACGATAATTAAAGGTGGGGTGGTATAGCTCTTTTTCAGTCACTATACTCAGATCGATCGGTGTTTGTTGCTTTCCCGTGGTGCAGAGGCGATAATTCCTTGATAATTCGCCCCAATGGTCAATATTTTGATAATTCCAAGCAAATTCTGGATTAATAGCCCCAAAAAGAGCGTGAGAGCCAATAAATTGCAGTAATTCTCGTCTATACATGGGATTAAATTCAGCCAACCCTAATTAGAAATTGTCTTGGGGATTTATGCCCAATTCCCGCAATTTAGCCGCTAATTTTGCGGCTTTCTGCCTTTCCTGTTGGACTTGATTTTCTGCTTTGCCTGCCGCTTCTGCGGGAGTGGGAACCAATTCACCTTCGGGGGTAAAATAGCGCAAGGTAAGGATTTGGTGGTAGTGGCGTAGCCCTCTTGCTTATCTGGTATGAACTGTGTAAAATATTCATTAACAAAAAAAAATAATTGGAACCCAATCAGTCTTTAAACATCTAGCTTGATGATCAGTTTTCTGATCAATATCTTTTTGTGGTTCGTGTTAGACTTACTCAAATATCAGTCTAACACAGAACAAAATCACCTCTTCGCCTGTATTGCCTTGTCCTAGTTGTGGTTCTCACCATACCATCAAGAATGGTTCTATTGATAACGGGAAACCCAAACGTTAATGTTAAGAATGTGGTGGCCAGTTTGTCAGCAATCCCACTACTAAAACTTTATGAACACACCAGAATTAGCCATTGCTACCGTTGGTTTAACCAAACAATTTGACCGCCATGGGGCTGTTAATCAAGTGGATTTACAGATTGAAGCGGGGGAAGTTTACGGGTTAATCGGTCCAAATGGAGCGGGAAAAACCACTTTAATTAGGATGTTAGCGGCAGCGGAAGAACCGACAACGGGAGAAATATATCTGCACGGAGAACGTCTTTTAAGAGATGAGAGTAATCCCCGTCTCAAAAGAAATTTAGGTTATCTACCCGATAATTTTCCCCTCTACGATGACCTAAATGTCTGGAATTATCTGGATTATTTTGCCCGTCTTTATCATATCCCTCGCTCCCAGCGTCATCGCCGCATTTATGAAGTTCTAGAACTGGTACAATTAACCGGTAAAAGCCATAATTCGATCGCTACTTTGTCCCGGGGGATGAAACAACGTTTAAGTTTAGCCCGAACGATTATCCATGAACCTTTAATTTTACTTCTCGATGAACCGGTTTCTGGATTAGACCCGATCGCTCGCCTACAATTTCGTGAGATTATTAAAGTCTTACAATCGGCAGGTATGACTATTTTAATTTCCTCCCATGTCCTTAGTGATTTAGCCGAACTTTGTAGTTCTGTGGGCATCATGGAATTAGGTTATCTAGTGGAAAGCACCTCTTTACAAGAATTAAATCAACGTCTAGCTGGTCAATACTTGCAGATTACGACTCTAGGCAATTTAGAAGCCTTAGAAACTGCTCTTAAACAATGTGTTTTTGTGGAAAGTTGGCAAAGAATTATTCATACTAATACTCTCCGGGTTAAATTTACGGGAACCCTAGAAGATAGTGCCGAATTGTTGAAATCTTTAGTCGTTTCTGGCCTGACCTTAAGCGAGTTTTATACTTGCCGCGAAGATTTAGAAGCTATTTTCCTAAAACTGGGACATCGACAGGCATCCTAAGGGGAAATAATAATTTTTAAATCTAACCAGATAGTAACTTTTCGACTAATTTAATTTGCTCCTGACTAAAACCAGCTTCCTTCAGGTGTGCCAGAAACCATTTTTGTCGATAACGACCGTCTAAATCCCTAGCCTTTTTGTAGGTATCCCGCGCTTTTTTACTATCACCTTGGTCTAAATAGACCATTGCCAAAGCCACAAGAGGATGGGGATTATTCGGCTCTAATTTAACTGCTTTTTCAGCGTTAGTAATAGCTGAATTAAAATCTTTTAAGCGATGATAGGCGAGGGATAAATTATAGTAGGCAATTTCATTATCGGGTTTTAAATTAGCGGCTTTAGTATGAGTAACTACGGCCTTTTCAAGATGACCACCGACAAGATAAACAATACCCAAAGCATTATAGGCAGCCACATGATCGGGAGCAATTTTAATCGTTTCTTCGAGGGTTATTTGTGCCGCTAAAGGTTGTTTAGCTAGGTGTTGTGTCCATCCTAAAATTACTCTCCCGTCTAGATGATTGGGGTTTAACTGTACCGATTTTTTTAAAGCTTCAATACTTTTGATAAAATCTCCCTGTTGACGATACTGTAATCCCAATTGACGATAACGATTAGCAGCTTTAATGTCTGATGCGGAAATAATCGGACTGGGAGAAGGAGAAACGATCATCTCGGCCGTAGGTTCTTTTTTAAGGGGAGAGGGAGGACTACAGCCCCAAAAAACCGGGGAACTAAACATGATCGAGATAGTCAGGAGTCGATAACTATTCATGGGACAATTAATACCAGTCCAATTGTTAAGGGTGTCATCAAATTATGAATTATTCCCCTGAATCCGTGCAACGGCTGCTCGATTCCGATGATTATGGCGATCGCTTATCGGGAGTTAATCAACTGCGTTATTTAGCCCCAGAAATCGCCTTCGAGATGTTACAGCCTTTAATTAAGGATAGTAACGCTAGGGTGCGTTATTCGGCGGTAAGTCAGTTAGATATCCTCGGTCGTCAGAATCTCGATCTGGCCTTAACTATTCTACGCGATCGCTTGTTGCATGATCCGGAAGCAGACGTAAAAGCGGCCGCGGCCGATGCGATCGGGGGGTTAAAATTAACGGCAGCCTACGATGATCTGGTGGCCGTCTATCAACAATCCTGCGACTGGTTAATTCAATTTAGCATTGTGGCAGCTTTGGGCGAATTGGGGGAACCCCGGGGCTTTGAACTGCTGGAAATCGCCCTTAACTCCGATAATGAATTGGTAAAAACGGCCGCTGTTAGCGCTTTTGGGGAACTAGGCGACCCTCGCGCCGTCTCTTTACTCGTTCCCTTGGCTAGTGATGATGACTGGCAACTGCGCTATCGTCTCGCTCAAGCTTTAGGCCGCTTAGGGGGGGAAGATGCGATCGCTGTTTTGACCCAGTTAACCGGCGACAAAAGCGCCCAAGTCGCCCAAGAGGCCCGCAATAATCTCGTCCAAGGGTGATGCAGAATAGTTGATTTTTGTCAATACCATTTACAATAAATTTTAATTAAGAATCGTTAACAAAGATGAAACAATTTACCCGTTTAATCTTGCTCGTCGGTCTTCTCGCGGGGGGCTGTTTCTCTGCCTCAATTGCGATCGCCGATAATCCCGCAGGGGCAATCGTGAGCAAGGATTCACAGGTTAACGAACTACTGCGTCAAGCGCGGCAATTGGTCAAAAATGGCAATTATGGGGAAGCTATAGCCATTTACGAGCGGGCTGCCGCCCTTGATGGCAATAATGCCAAAATTTTCTCTGGGATTGGCTTTTTACAAACGCGGCAAGGGGATTATAACGCCGCCGCCCAAGCATACCAAAAAGCTTTAAGTCTCGATCCGAGTAATCCCGACTTTTTCCATGCGCTCGGTTATAGTTTGGCTAATATCGGTGATTATGACAATGCATCCACCGCTTACTACTACGCTATCCAAATAGAACCGAAAAACGTCCAACACTACCTCGGTTTAGGGGTGGTGTTATTACGCCAAAAAAACTATGCTAAAGCGGGCGAAGTTTACCAATGGGTTTTAGCTCTCGACCCCAATAATCAGCAAGCCCACGAAATCATGGGTAAAGCCTTGATCGAACAGAATAAAAGCACCGAAGCCCTCGATTTTCTCCAAAAATCCCTGCAAAGATTCCCTAACAATAGTGAATTAAGATTGCAACTGGCCAGCCTTTTGCTCAAACAGGGCGATTTAAATGGCGGAACCCAAATTTTAAAGGAAATAGAGCGACAAAGTGCAGGAAATTTTTTAATTCAGCTAAAAATAGGTATTTTACTCGAAAAACAAGAGCGTTTTGACGAGGCTCTCCCCTTTTATCGTCGGGCTGTTTTCCTGCAACCCCAATCTTTGGAAGCACAAGCGGGAATCGGTCGCATCCATCTGGCCAGAAAAGATTATCTTGCAGCAATTATCGCCTATCAAGATTTGGCCGAAATCGCCCCCAATAACGCCGATGTCTATCTTAATCTCGGTCGGGCCTACGCGGGCCGGGGACGAAAAACAGAGGCTGCGGAAGCTTTTAAGCAAGCGCGAGCGGTTTATGTGCAGAAAAATAATCAATCTGGCCTCCAGGAAGTGGATGCTCTACTGAAGAAGTTGCTTGAATAAAACCAGATCAGTTATCAGTTATCAGTTATCAGATTTGAGTTTTCAGTTCACTGATGACTGTTTAGCGATTTAAGGAGTGATTTAGACAGTCAATAGTTTATTCCCAATCGATCGGCAGCCATTGATTATCTAACACCTGTTCGAGATTAAAAATTATCTGACTGGGTAAACCGCCGGGGGATAAACCCATTTTTTTCCGGACGGTCTCTAAAGCTGTATGGTAGGATGGCTCAAAAATCTCCCGAAGATAGGGCTTTAAACTAGGGCTATCCTCCAGTAAATCTTGAATTTCTGCCCGAAAATTATTGATTTCTCCATGACCATGATTGCCATTCCGGTCTCTTTCCGATTGCCAGTAAGTTAATTTGAGTAAATGTTCTAGGAGACGAGTTAAAAGACTTTTGAGCGCGTGTCTTTCACTTCTCCCCATCGATTCAATCTCCTCAATTAAGTTATCTAAATCCACCTCGGCAAATTTGCCTTTTTTTAATTGTTCTGCCGTGGTTTTTAGCCAGAGATAAAAATCTTCTTCGTATAGTGTTGGGGTCGCTGTTTCTGTCGATCTAGTCATGAAGGAACTGCCACAGGTGAAAACTAATCGGGATTCTATATTAATTAAACCCAAAAAAAAGAGAGCGCAAGCTCTCCTTCTTGGTTATTTGCTAATTTTACTAACTAGCGACAATATATTCCTTGACGTTGGCCCGGCGACGGCGTAAATGAGCCAGGGCCTGGTGTTCTAATTGTCGCACCCGTTCCCGACTGATGTTCATTCTCTGACCGATTTTGGCTAGGGATAACTCTTTGCCATCGGTTAAACCGAAACGGAGAGTAATTACTTCCCGTTGTTGGGGAGTTAATTCGGCCAGGAGATTGGCTAAGTCTTGCCGTAATAATTCTTGGGTGATGAAGGTATCGGGAGAAACTCCGCTATCTTCTAATAATTCCGACAATTCCGTATCTTGGTTATCGCCGACGCGCACATCAAGGGAGATGGGTTGACGGGCCATACTGAGATATTCGCGGATTTGAGCGGGTTCTAGCTCTAATTCCAGGGCAATCTCGGCAGGGGTGGCACTTCTCCCCAGTTTTTGGGCGAGTTCGCGCTGGGTTCTTTTGATTTTATTCAGTTTTTCGGTGATATGGATGGGTAAACGAATGGTGCGGGCCTGTTGAGCGATCGCACGAGTAATCGCTTGCCGAATCCACCAGTAGGCATAGGTAGAAAATTTATAACCTTTGGTGGGATCAAATTTCTCTACACCTCTTTCTAATCCCAGACTACCCTCTTGAATTAGATCTAGGAATTCCATGTTCCGCTTTTGATATTTTTTGGCGATCGCAACCACCAAGCGGAGGTTAGCTTCAATCATTTTCCGTTTAGCTCGATCGCCGGTCTTCAAGGCTCGATCCAGTTCATTTTCGCTTAAATTCACCGAATCCGCCCACTCCAAGCGCTGTGGTTCCCGTCCTAATTGCTTCGATAGTGCGTCTTTCGCTTCTAACAGGCTCATCATCCGTTGGACTTGTTTGCCGTAAATAATTTCTTGTTCGTGAGTTAGGAGGGGAACTCGCCCAATTTCGTGCAGATAGGTACGCACCATATCGGCATTGAGGGTGGGCTGTGATTGAGTTTGGTTGGTTTTTGCGGTGGGCATTGGTTTGGTGGTGACTCCTTGACACAGAAAAAGTCTGTTACTATTCCGACTCGCGGGTGAGTCTGGCTTATCTGAAGTCGGTATGAGTTTGATCGGAATTTCTTTGATTGTATCCTGCGCTTTTAGACGCGGGCAATCCCCTAAAGGTTCAAAGTTAATTCATTCTTTGGTATGATGTTAAGTTTATCTTTTTTTCCCAATATCTAGAACAGAAGTATTATACCAAAGGGCTATCAACTACAATCGCTTGTTTTTGGGTCGCTGTTTCCTGAATCCTCGGCAGTGCCGCTGATATTGTTAGGTAAGATTACAAAACAAAAAGGTGATTTTCCCGATTAGCTGTAAACAATCTGGCCGACTTTCGACCTTTTCGCCCTCAGCTTTGAGAGCAAAGCAGAACCAAGCTGAAAACTGACAGCCGAGAACCGACTTCTATATATATAATGACCGATCAACACCAGCAAAGCGAAAGATAATCATTGCGGATTTCCGAACTATTTTCTGTAGTATTTGCTACAAAATGCCAAATTAGCTGCGATTGAGAATCGGGAAAAATTGTTATAAAAATTAGGATTGCTAAAGGGGTAATAACTATCATAGAGACAGCAGGGCGGAGATCGGGATAAATTATCGTCTAAACCAAGCTTGATCGCACTCTCCACAATGCCGTTCTGTGGAACTCCTGAACAATGAGGACTTACTATGACTAAAACCGTCGTTATCGATCCCGTCACCCGGATCGAAGGCCATGCCAAGATCTCGATTTTCCTTGACGATGGGGGGGAAGTGGATGACGTGCGTTTTCATGTGGTCGAGTATCGCGGTTTCGAGAAATTCTGCGAGGGACGGCCGATGTGGGAGATGGCGGGAATTACTGCCCGAATTTGCGGCATTTGCCCCGTTAGTCACCTACTTTGTGCCGCCAAAACTGGCGATAAAATTCTAGCGGTGCAAATCCCCCCCGCGGGTGAAAAACTGCGGCGCTTGATGAATTTGGGACAGTTAACCCAATCCCATGCTTTAAGCTTTTTCCATCTTAGCAGTCCCGATTTTCTGCTTGGTTGGGAAAGTGACCCCGCTAAACGGAATATTTTCGGTTTAATCGCAGCCGATCCCGACCTAGCGCGAGCGGGCATCCGTTTACGTCAATTTGGACAGAAAGTTATTGAACTTTTGGGAGCAAAAAAAATTCACCCCGCTTGGTCTGTCCCGGGAGGTGTGCGTTCTCCTTTGAGCGAAGAAGGGCGACAATGGATTAAAGAACGACTGCCGGAGTCTAAAGCGACTCTTTACACGGCCTTAAACCTGTTTAAAGGACTTCTAGACAATTTAACCACAGAAATCGCCGCTTTTGGTAATTTCCCTTCCCTGTTTATGGGATTGGTCGGTAAACGGGACGAGTGGGAACACTACGGTGGTCATATTCGTTTTACCGATAGTCAAGGCAATATCGTGGCCGATAACCTGAGCGAAGACAATTATCGCGATTATATCGGTGAATCAGTAGAAAAATGGTCTTATTTAAAGTTTCCCTACTATAAACCCCTCGGTTATCCCAACGGTATCTATCGGGTTGGTCCGTTGGCGCGCTTAAATGTTTGTTCCCATTTTGGCACGGAGGGAGCGGATATCGAGTTACGGGAATATCGCCATCGGGTCGGTGGTGTAGCCACCTCTTCTTTTTACTATCATTATGCCCGATTAGTGGAGATTTTAGGCTGTTTAGAGCGTATCGAACTTTTAATCGACGATCCCGATATAGTTTCTCAACGCTGCCGGGCCGAAGCAGGAATTAATAATCTGCAAGGGGTGGGAGTTAGTGAAGCGCCCCGGGGTACTTTATTCCATGATTATAAAGTGGATGAAAATGGTTTGATTGAAACGGTGAATTTGATTATTGCCACGGGTAATAATAATTTGGCCATGAATCAAACGGTGAAACAAATCGCCCAACATTATATCCATGGTGGCGAAATTCCCGAAGCGATGTTAAACCGGGTGGAAGCGGGTATTCGTTGCTATGATCCCTGTTTAAGTTGTTCCACTCACGCTATGGGACAAATGCCGCTACAGCTAGAGTTAGTTAATGCAGCCGGTGAGGTGCTCAATACTCGACAACGGGGTTAATTATCTAAGTTGTTGGGGGGTTAGGCAATAGGGGAAATTTATCCTAATACCTGACCCCATTTTACTATTTTTACGGTCAAAATTCTAGCTAAGAATTTCTAGGTTTTGATAAAGAATTTCTATCGGACAAGAAAAGTTAATACAGTTAATAGTGATTAAATCTCCCGCTTGATAAATATGGGGAATCCAGAGGTTATTAGATTGACGTTGATATTGTTCGATTAGGACTTGTTTTTGTTCGATAAGTAGATATTCCTCTAATTCAGGGATAGTTTGATAATCGGCAAATTTATCGCCTCTATCAAAGGCTGCCGTGGAGTCGGATAAAACTTCGATAATCACTCGCGGATGCAGGATAAAATCTTCCTGGGAAACTCGATCTCGTTGGTCACAAGTAATGGCAAAATCGGGATAATAGAAGATATTTAAGCTAGGGAGACGCACTTTCATATCGGTAGCGTAGGCAAGACAACCACTACCCCGTAAATGATTAATTAATTGGGCTGAAAGATTACCTGTGATGATAACATGGGCTTTACTGGCCCCCGCCATCGCCAAGATTTGCCCTTGCATATATTCATGTTTAATGGGACTAATTTTCTCTATTTCCAGATAGTCTTTTGGAGTAAAATAAGCGTGACTTTTACCGGCTGTCATGGTGTTTACCTCGCTCATTGTTAGTTTTCTAACGGACAATTAAGCCAAATAACTGAGTCTAAATCAGTCTGATTGCCTTCAGTAATTAGCTTTCGTATCAGTTCAATATAATTAAAATTACTCTCGAATAAAACAAAACGTCTATCTAAAGAAGCGGCCGCTAGTCCCACGGTTCCTGAACCAGCAAAGGGATCTAAAACCACATCACCTTTAAAAGAGTAATAGGTAATCACTTTTTCTGCCAATTCTACGGGAAAAGCGGCGGGATGTTTTGAGTTAGTGACTGGGTTAATTTTCCAGACATTAGTGCGTTCATAACCATCGGCAATTTTTGAGGCTTTTACTACTTCTTGATCGGGATGATTACGAATATGCCAATCGATGAGTAAATCCGTGTGTTTACGATACACTAAAACGTATTCAGTCACCGGCACAGTTTTGTATTGGAGAGGATTGCGATCGGCAGCAAATCTGCGGCCTCTACCAGTTGCCCACCCTGCTCCCTCTGGTTTTAGCCAAATAATATCATCAATAAAATCGTAACCTTCCTCAACAAAAATTCGATGCAAATCAAAGGGGACAGCAATACGTTTAGAAGCTTGATTACGGGAAGCACGACGCAACAGCACGGGAGAAATATTAATGACAAAAAAACGTCCTTCACTCAAAACTCGATGGCATTTTCTGATTACCTGTCGCAGCTTCAATAGATAGGTTTCGTATTCTTCAAATTCCGAATATTCTGGACGAGCATTAAAATAGGGTGGTGAGGTAAAGATTAAATCAACACTTTCTGCTGGCATTTCCTCCAAAAGTTCACTACAATCACCAAATCCGATCGTATTTCTCAGAGAAGAAAGCTTGTATTCTTTTTTGGGTTTCTTGCGGGTTTCTAATTTAGATTCATCCTGTTTTAACAGACGAGCGATAATAATTTCAGCCCGGGTTGTTTTATCTAACAAAATCTCGGTAGTGTAGGCATCGATCACCACTTCCCCAACGGTTTTTTTCTGTTCATTACATAAAGGAATTCGCCAAATATGATATCTGTCATCCACTTCTGGTAAACCTAATTTAATCGCATTAACTAAATTTATTTCTCGCAACCAATTAAGGACAATTTCTTTAGCTTCTGCCACCGTGCGAAGTAGATAACCGCGCTTTTCCGATACCAGTTCTTTTTCCATGATATTACTCTAGTTTTCTCTAGAATTCTAGCTGATCATTATCCAAAAAACTAGGAGAGTCTCAAGATAGAAATTGGCCACCCTTTAAAAATTCCACATTTCTAAGACTTTTCCCGTAATTGTTTGATTTAACCAGAAAGTATTATGACTGAGGGAGTGAAGATTATTTGCCGTTACTTTCCAGCTTGCTTGGGGATGAAAAAGAATTGCTTCTGCGGGATTACCGGGGTTGAGAGATGCCGGTTTTTGTTGTAAACAATGACAGGGATTGAGACTAAGCGCTTGCCACAATTGTAAAGCTGATAATTGCCCGGTTATTACTAATTTTTCCCAGAGTAGCGGTAAAGCTAATTCTAACCCGATCGCGCCGGGGGGTGCTTCTGCAAAAGAGACGGTTTTTTCTTCGTAGGTATAGGGACGATGATCGATCGCGATTGCATCGATAATTCCCTCCTTAATTGCCGCAATTAACGCCTTGCGATCGCTTTCGTTGCCCAAGGGTGGAGCGAGGTGTAAACTGGGATGATAGCTGGCGATCGATCCTGTATTTAAGAGCAGATGCAACCACGTCACACTAGCGGTTATCGGCAATCCCCGCATTTTTGCCTCGCGAATTAATTCCACTCCTCGACGGGTAGAAATTCGCATTAGGTGAACAGGTGTATTAATTTCGCCGACGATTTCTAAAATTGTGGCTAAAGCAGTGGTTTCGGAAATAGCAGGATCCCCCGGTAAACCGAAGCGAATCGAGGTTTCTCCCTCACGCATGACTCCATTACCCTTTAATTGCTGATTTACGGGGGAAAGGGCGATATTTTTACCGAAGGGTTTTAGGTATTCCAATAAGTGCCGCAACAGTCCCAAATCTTCCAGTCCGCGATTATCGGTAAAACCCACCGCTACAGGCATTAAATCGGCTAATTCGGTCATTTTTTGCCCTTGTCTTCCTAGGGTGAGACTTGCCCAAAAATGCAGACGAGTCGATTTTGAGTCAAAAAACTCTTGACTTTTTTGCTGTAATGTGCTAATGATTGCGGGGTGATCGAGGGGGGGGAGAGTATTGGGGAGAATTGCCACCCGGGTGCAGCCTCCGGCCGTGGCAGCTTGGATCAGAGATGCGAGGGTTTCTCTGTCCTCGTGGCCGGGTTCCCCGGAATGACTGTAGAGATCGACTAATCCTGGAGCAAAAATACAGTTTTGACCAGAAATATAGTTACTATTTTCTCTTGGGGGAAGCTGAGATTCGATCGCTTTAATTACCCCCTCCTCAATCCAGACATCGGCAATGCGATCGGTTTGTGTCAGGGGGTCAAGGACTCTAACCTGTTCTATGATCGTCGAGGATTGGCTATTCACGCAGACTAATTAAAACGTCATTTTTTCCTCTGGCAGTATATCACGTTAAGTAAAAAGTAAAAAGTAAAAAGTAAAAAAGTTGAGTTCTCGGTTAGGTTAAGGGACGATAAGTTAGAATATTGATCGACTACGGTTTTAATCTTTATTTTAATTGGCTGGCCTACCCTAGGAAGAATTGATAGCCGAATCATGCAGTTAGAACTTTTCGATTCTAATAATTTAGAAGAATTTAATCGGGGAACCCCGCGATTAGTTTCTTTTCGAGATTTAGTACCAGAAATCACCAGCACCAGTTATCTAACCCATGGCATCTATTATTATCCTGCCAAATTTATTCCCCAAGTGGTGAGATTTTGCCTTGATAACTACACTAAAAAGGATGATTGGATTATCGATCCTTTTGCTGGTTCTGGTACGGTGGGTTTAGAGGCTAAACTTTGTCAAAGAAATGCGGTTTTAACTGACCTGAATTATCTTTTAAACCATATTATACCGATTAAGATCACAGAACACCAAGAACCATTGAGTTACTCAGAGTTAGATAAAAAAATCTTACAAGTTTTTGCCAGCAAGGATAAATTTATCCCTCAGTGGTCAAATTTAAACTATTGGTATCCAGAGGATATTTTAGCAGTTTTACAGAAACTTTGGGCAGGTCAAAAAAGTCTAGAACCTGATTTATATTCCCAGATCATTCAAGCGGTTTTAGTGAAAGTTAGTAAACAGTTTTCCTATGCAGAACATACCAAACCTAAATTATTTCAATCGAAATACAAAAAATCAGATATACAGGAACTATTACAAAGAGATTGGCAAGAGGAATTAAAACGAACGATTAAAGAGATGAGTTTTGAAACTTTAACCAGCGTTAATCAATACATTACCGTAACTTGGCATAATTGTAATCAGGTGCTTTTTTATGGAGGAGTAGATAGTGCCACTTTTGAGATCGAGCAAAATCTAGAGTTAGATTGTTTAATTAGTTCCCCCCCCTATCTGCAAGCACAAGAATATATCAGAACAGCAAAACTAGATTTATATTGGTTAGGATATACAGAAAAAGAAGTACAAAAAATCTCTAAGCTAGAAATTCCCTACCGACAGGCTACCAGATTAATCGAAACCGAAACATTAAATCAAGTGAGATCGACTTTAGAGAAAGAGAATTTACATAAAATACTCGATTCCTATTTTTGTCACACTATCAACGCTTTAGAAAATGCCACCAGAAAATTAAAACAAGCTGGGAAAGCTTGCATTTTTGTGGGTAATCCGAAAGTGGATGGGGTGGAAGTAGAAACTTGGCGAATATTAGGGGAATATTTTCAGGAAAATGGCTTTATTTTTGATACCGTCTTTGAGGATAGAATTAAAACCAGACAATTATTCAAATCTCGCAAGAATAAAAATCCTGATGGCATGAAATCTGAATATTTGCTCATCTTAGAAAAAAGGTAACTTTCTATTGCTTATGTAGCCCAAATATTCCCTATTTCATCAATATTTGACCTGTCTGGAATCCTTACCTAATTTTCAGGAAACTATTCAAGATGAACCCTATATATCTGGTCAATTATTGGCTGAAGTAAAGTTAATTATTAAGACAGATAATGCTACCGTTAATTATGTTTGTGAACTTAAAACAAGATTAAATCATGATCTATCTTAATCGGTGATATAATATTTCGTAAGCTTGGGTCAAAGATTACCATGAAATCAAAGACTTTTACTAATGATCGGGGGTTTATTTAGCTTAATTGTTTAGGAATTGATAGCAAGTAATCTTGAATTTATTGATGTGGATGGTAGTAATTACAAAGGCAGAACGCTCGCAATGTTTGATAATATTTGTAAATTTATTGCCGAAAACTTCTCCGATGATCTAGCCACTTGGTTATTGGGTTCTCCCCTCCCCTTAACCGTCCTCGACCCGACGGAATTACAATTAGACCCCATTCGTGCCGATTCTCTGATTTTTTTGCAGTCAGAGGAATTGATTCTCCATACCGAATTTCAAACCGACCCCGACTCCAAAATTCCCTTCCGAATGCTCGATTATCGCCTTCGCGTCTATCGTCGTCATCCCCAAAAACAAATGCGTCAAGTGGTAATTTATCTGCGACGTAGTGATTCCCCGCTAGTACAAGAAAATACTTTCCGTCTGGGGGAAACCTTTCATTCCTTCCAAGTCATCCGTCTTTGGGAAGAAAATACGCCACAATTTTTCCATCATCCCGGTTTATTACCCTTTGCCATCCTCAGCAATACCGATGATCCCGAACAGGTGTTAAGTCAGGTGTCCCGTTCTCTAGAAACTATCTCTCAAAAACAGGTGCAAAGCAATCTCGCCGCCGCTACCAGTATTCTCGCTGGGTTAGTATTAAATCGAGAGACGATTAAAAAAATCCTTCGGAGTGAGATTATGAGAGAATCCGTCATCTATCAAGATATTTTAGAGGAAGGCGAGGAAAAGGGACTACAAAAAGGACGACAAGAAGGCGAGGAAAAGGGACTACAAAAAGGCAAAGAAGAAAAAGCTCGACAAATTGCCCTAAAAATGCTATCTGCTGGCTTTTCTATCCCAGAAATCGCCCAATTTACCGATTTATCCCCCGACGCGATCGAGGAATTACAAAGACAGCAGCACAATTAAAGCTTTTAACCGCAAAGGGTGGGTAATTAGGGAAATTTCGGCTCATCTCCCCACCCCACACCGATTAACCCCGTTTAGCGAGGCGACGCACCACTAAACCGCCCCCTAGTATGCCTAATCCGATAATACTAGAAGGTTCAGGAGTTCCTACTGGCGGCTGACCCTGGCTGAATACCTGTACCCGACTGTTGCCCGTATCGGCTACATAGATATTACCACCGCTACCGACGGCGATACCGTAGGGTTCCAAGAACTGACCGTTCCCCGAACCTTGGCTACCCAAAGTGGACTGGAAGACACCACTGGGGTCGAATACCTGTACGCGACTGTTGTTCGTATCGGCTACATAGATATTACCACCGCTATCGACGGCGATACCGTAGGGTGAATAGAACTGATCGTTCCCCGAACCGAAGCTACCGAAAGCGAACTGGAAGACACCACTGGGGTTGAATACCTGTACGAGATCGTTGCTCGTATCGGCTACATAGATCTTACCACTGCTACCGACGGCGATACCTTGGGGTGAACTCAAATTACCGACCCCGAAAGTGGACTGGAAGACACCACTGGGGTCGAATACCTGTACGCGACCGTTGCTCGTATCGGCTACATAGATATTACCACTGCTATCGACGGCGATACCGTAGGGTGAAAAGAACTGACCGTTCCCCGTACCGAAGCTACCGAAAGCGAACTGGAAGACACCACTGGGGTTGAATACCTGTACGCGACCGTTGCCCGTATCGGCTACATAGATATTACCACTGCTATCGACGGCGATACCGGAGGGGTCCGAGAACTGACCGTTCCCCGAACCTTGGCTACCGAAAGTGGACTGGAAGACACCACTGGGGTTGAATACCTGTACGCGAGCGTTCAACGTATCGGCTACATAGATATTACCACCGCTACCGACGGCGATACCGTAGGCTAAAAAGAACTGACCGTTCCCCGTACCGAAGCTACCGAAAGCGAAGGAAAAACTGGCCGCAGTGGCACTGGTGGCGATACCAACACATCCGATCGCAGTGGCCGTGACTAGGGAAAAGGATTTGAGCAGAGCCTTTGATAAGCTATGCTTCTCCCCCCCCCCCGTGATTGATAAGTTGGGTTGATGACATAAAACTTCATAAAATTAAACTGATTGTAACCTACCCCCTTCCTCTAGCAATTGTCAAGGACTTTTTCCAAAGGTGTGCGATTTTTGGGGCAAAAATTCACTAATTACGCTTCTTTACGCCCTAAAGCTACTTTTAATTGTCAGTTTTGACCGTTGAAAGATAGTATTAAAGCCAGAAACCCAGGGTAAAATCAGGGTTTCACTTTAGGCCAAACTCAGGTTAAACATCGATTTGATCCCAAAAAAGCCGCAATTTTCTCCACGGCGGCCTCTAGAATATCGGGATCGTGAACTAAGGCAAAACGCACATAACCCTCGCCACCCTTACCAAAACCGGAACCAGGAGAGACCGCGACACCGGTTTGGGCCACCAATTGCCGACAAAAATCGACGGAATTACCCGGCCAACTGGGGGGAATTTTCGCCCAAACGTACATAGTAGCGGCCGGAGTGGCAACTGGCCAACCGATGCGATTTAGGGCATTAATAAACACATCCCGGCGTTTTTGGAAGATAGCGACGGTTTCCTTGACTGAATCTTGATTACCGGTTAAAGCAGCGATCGCCCCGTTGAGGATGCCCAAATACTGATTAAAATCAACCATGGCTTTAATCTGTCGCAAAGCCATAATTAACTGCGGGTTGCCAATGGCGAAACCGATGCGAAAACCGCCCATATTATAGGACTTGGAAAAGGTAAAAAACTCGATCGAATTAGTTTTAGCTCGATCGGCCTGTAAAATTGACGGGGGGGGCGATGTTCCCGCAAAAAAGATGTCTAGATAGGGAAAATCGTGGATTAAAACTAAATTATGCTGACGGCAAAAATCAACCGCTTTTTGGAAAAATGCCAAAGGTGCGATCGCTGTAGTGGGATTATGGGGATAACTCAAGACCATCAGCTTCGATTGTGCCAGCACTAGGTCAGGAATGTCCTCTAAAACCGGCAGAAAGTCATTTTTTGCCAAAATTGGCATTCCGTAGATTTGACCGCCGGCAAGGGCAACACCGCCCAAATGGGAGGGATAACCCGGATCGAGCAGCAGGGCAAAATCCCCGGGGTTGAGAAGGGCCAAAGGTAGATGGGCCGTGCCTTCCTGAGAACCAATTAGGGGTAAAACCTCCGTTTCCGGATCGACGGGGACACCAAAGCGATCGCTATACCAGTTAGCGGCAGTTATTCGGAAGTCTCCCGTACCATTATGGAGTAAATAGCCGTGGGTGTGAGGATCGTGGAGAGATCGCTCTATAGCATCGATAACATGGGGAGCAGCACCAAGATCGGAGGAACCGAGCGAAAGATCGATAATGGTATTACCCGCTTCTCTACTGGCAGCTTTTGCCCGATCCATATCGGCAAAAACGTTGGATTGGAGTGCCTGTAAGCGGTGTGCTAGGGTTAAGTTATTCATAACCACAGATACCTAATTAGCTGACATAGGTATCGATAAAAGATTGTAATTGTTGTTTGCCGATCGCCCCTTCATGAGTGGCAATAATTTCGTTATCTTTAAAGATGCGTAAAGCGGGAACACCTTTCACATCACATTTAGCCACCGAGTTGGGGTTAGGGTCTATTTCTAGTTTAACTACTTTTAGCCGTTCGCCGTAGGTTTTGGCCACCCAATCGATCGAGGGGGATACCAGACGGCACGGACCGCACCAACTCGCCCAAAAATAGACTAAAACGGGTTTTTCGACCTCAAAAACCTCTTTGTCAAACTTCTGATCGCTAATGACAGTTACGCTACTCACAGTATTTATTTCCTCACCATCGCTACTGATCATCATAGGGGTTCTGGGTAATTTTCGGCAATTATCCACTTCTACGCTTCCTTACACATTAGGATCAAAGACATCCCGTAAACCATCACCGATAAAATTAATACTTAACACCGTGATCACGATAGCTAGAGCGGGAAAAATGACCAAGTGGGGGGCAGTTGTCAAGTAATCTTTAGCTTTAAATAACATTTGTCCCCAAGTCGGCACATCGGGGGGGAAACCCAAACCCAAAAAACTCAGGGTTGACTCGGTAATAATCGCATTACCCACCGCTAAAGTAGCCGCCACGATAATCATTCCCAAAACATTAGGCAATAAATGCACCCAGATTAAACGGAAAGGAGTGGCCCCCAAAGCAATCGCAGCCGAGATAAATTCCATCTCCCGTAACTTTAAGAAATTTCCCCGCACCAATCGCGCCACCGACATCCAATTTAAACCCCCGATTACTAAAACCACGAGGATAAAAATGCCCGTTTCCGGTCCGGCGATTTTCTTGATACTATCGCGAAATAGATAGACAATCAGTAAAAGTAGGGGCAATTGGGGCAAAGATAGGAATAAATCCGTTAATCGCATCAACAAACCATCGATCGCGCCCCCGTAAAACCCAGAAATAGCTCCGATCGCTGTCCCTAGAATCATCGCCACCATCATAGCAGCAATGCCCACCGCTAGGGAAATTCGACCCCCCACCAAAATCCTCGCCAATTGATCCTGGCCCAGATCATTAGTCCCAAAAAGATGTTTTAAACTAGGGGGAGCAGTGGTTTGACTAAAATCAATGGTATCGATGGGGACCCGATAGAAAATCGGACCGAATAGGACAGCAAGAATAATTATCATTAATGCGATCGCTCCTATTACCGCCAGGGGATCTCGGTAAAAACGTCGCCAAGTATCGATAATTGCAGAAGACAGGGGAGACATAATCAAGAAAATCACAGATGATTAAAATTTACACGGAAATCGAACGGGGGCAAAATTGGTTACAGCGCCATCAAAAATGTTGTCCGATATTTGCCCTAGTTTTGGGGTTTACCGAGACGGGATTAATCCCCGGAATCTCCACCGCCGGTGCTACCCCGGAAGATAGAAAATATACAGCGATCGCCGATGCCGAATTTATCGTTAAAGGAGTTTCACCCCATCCCCGTTATCCCTTACCCCCCCTAACGGTGGGAGCCTCCCCCGCCTATATTACCCGCGCCGTGGTGGAAAAATTAGCCATTCCCGTCCTCGTTTTTAACGCCGGTTTACCCTTGCCCCCGGCCGTCGATTATATCGAACTGGGGGGACAACCGGCCCGTTGTCTCTCCACCGGCCGCGCCCTAGACCTGACCATAGTAAAACACCTGTTCGCCCAAGGATTAACTTGGGGAGAAAAATTAGCCCGCCAGTCTAGTTATCTAATTATCGGCGAGTGCGTGGTCGGCGGCACCACCACCGCCCTCGCCATCCTCACCGGATTGGGTTATCGAGCCAACGGCAAAGTTAACAGCAGCCATCCCCAGTGCAATCATGCTCAGAAACAGGCAATAGTTGAGCAGGGATTAGCCAGAAAAGAAATTTTTGATCCTTTTGAGGTAATCGCCGCCCTAGGCGATCCTCAGCAGATTTTCGTCGCTGGCATGGCCATCGCCGCCAGTGGGCAGGGTGGGGTACTCCTCGCCGGAGGAACCCAAATGTTAGCCGTTTCTGCCCTAATTCAAGCTCTAGTGGCTAAATATGCCTATCCGGTTAACTGGGAAAATATCATCGTCGGCACAACTCGCTGGGTAGCGGAAGATAAAACGGGGGATACGGTGGGATTAGCCCGCATGATCGGAAAATTGCCTTTATTAGCCACACAATTAGACTTTTCTGCCTCTAAATACCCGGGTTTGCAAGCTTATCAACAGGGTTTTGTCAAAGAGGGAGTGGGTGCGGGGGGATGTGCGATCGCCGCTTGTTTGTACCGGAATTGGACTAATCAAGATTTGGTCAAAGCGATCGAAAATTTAATCGGGTTTCAACTAAACTGTTGACTATCTAGGGTTTGCGGCAAAAAGTTTTTCCTGGGTGTAGGGTGTAGGGTTTTGCCGATTTTCAGGTGGTCAATTACCTAATTTTCAGGGAAAAAGTCCCTGAATTTTCCCCCTGATCACTCCCATGCCGGCCACTTTTGGATTTCAAAAAGGTCTAAAAGTCTTATCCAACAAGGTTTTTAGATTTATTCAGCCAACCCTAAATACGCGGGCAGCTTATGAGAGAAAATAGTGACAAGCAGATTTCTAGTCAATAATTAGGGCTATTTTCCCCGTCATCGAACCAGTTTCTAGCAATTGATGGGCGCTGATAGCTGCCGCTAAAGGGAAGGTTTGGGAGAGATGAATAGTTAACTTTTTCTCGTCAATTAAACGCGCCCCTTGTCTGAGAATTTCTGTTTGATATTTTTGCGCTTCTGGCAGTCCCATCAAAGCCGGGGTTAACATTAATTCTAAACTAATCCGCAAATTGCGATCGCGCGCTTCCTTCCAGCTGCCCGTAGGTTCCAAAATCGTCACCATATCGCCGTACACTCGCACCGCTCGGCAAGTTTGGCCAAAAGTTTCCCCTCCCACCGTATCAAAAGCGACATCTACCCCTTTCCCTGCGGTTTGTTGAAGTATCGCCGAGACAAAATCGGTTTGTTTGTATAAAATCGGGTAATCTGCCCCTAATTGCCGCACTAAACGCTCTTTATCGCTATTTCCCACCGTCGTATAAACTTTAGCCCCCTTCAGTTTCGCCAATTGAATCGCGACATGACCAACACCCCCGGCCCCGCCATGGATAAGTACGCTTTGTCCCGACTGGAGACGGGCGCGATCATAGAGTGCTTCCCAAGCGGTGATTAAAACTAAAGGTACAGCGGCCGCCTCGGCAAAAGAAAGAGATTTCGGCTTGTGGGCTAGATAATCCGCCTCGATCAGGGCATATTCAGCATAATTTCCCGTGCCAGCCTTGCCCAGTCCGCCGTTACAAAAATACACTTCATCCCCGGGGCGAAAATCCTGCACCGCCGCCCCAACGGCCTCGACAATTCCCGCCCCGTCACAGCCCAAAATGGCCGGCATTTGCTCGGGGTAAAAAGTGCCGCGTTTACGAATTTTTGTATCAATAGGGTTGACACCAGCGGCTTTTAATGCTACTAAAACCTGATGCGGTTGACTAATTTTCGGGGTGGGGACTTCCTGAAGCTGTAGGACATCCACGGCGGTCATGAGGATAGCTTTCATTCTGTCTATTCGGGATTAACCCACATTAATGTCTGACCGAATTCTACCGGTTCACCGTTAGCGACGGCGATTTCGACGATTTGCCCGGCCACCTCCGCTTCGATTTCATTCATCAACTTCATCGCTTCGATGATACAGACCGTTTGTCCGACACGGATCCGATCGTTTTTTTCCACGAAAGAGGGTTCATCGGGAGCAGCAGCGCGATAAAAAGTGCCGACCATGGGAGAGGTAATCGCCAGCCATTTTTTATCCATAGCGGCGGCTACGGGTTCGGGAGTGGGGGTTTCTGGGACCGGGGTGGGACCTGCGGCTACCACTGGAGCGGCGACGGTGTCCGTCACCACCGGCAAGGGAGCGGCGAGAGGCCCAAGGGCAGTATTAACGGTTCCTTTGCGGATATTTAGCTCCAAATCTGCACTTTTCAGGCTAAATTCACTGATATCCGTTGCTGCCAATGTTTTGATCAGTTCTCGAATTTCGTTGTAATCAATAGTCACCGCTCTGAAATCCCCTCGCAAATAAAAAGCAACAAATCCAAATTCACACCTACCAAACCGTCGATTTTTTGCATCTAGCGGCTAAGTTTTGGGAAACAGGCTCAGAAACACTGGCTTTAGTCCTAAACCCGTCCCTAAGCCCTCATTTCTGGGCTTCTGATCACAATTATTCCCGTCCCAGATAGGAACCATCCCGGGTATCCACTTTGATCCTTTCACCGATAGAAATAAACAGGGGAACCATCACCTGCGCTCCCGTTTCTACGATCGCCGGTTTGGTGCCACCGGTGGCCGTATCTCCCTTGACTCCCGGATCCGTATCGGTGATTTCCAAGATTACCGAGGTGGGCAATTCCACATCTAACACTTGCTCATTCCAAAAGAGAATATTGACTTCCATTCCTTCCTTCAGATACTTGGCTCGATCGCCCATTTGTACAGGGGTGAGAGTTGCTTCCTCAAAAGTCTCCATGTCCATGAAGACAAACTGATCGCCTTCTTTGTAGGTGTGCTGCATGGTACGCTTTTCGATCGTGGCTGAGGGTAAGGTTTCCCCCGCCCGGAACGTCCGTTCTACCACGTTGCCGGTCTGAACATTTTTTAACTTGGTTCGCACGAAGGCCGATCCCTTGCCCGGTTTGACGTGCAGGAATTCCACCACCCGCCAGACAGAGCCATCTATCTCGATGGTCGTACCGCTCCGAAAGTCGTTACTCGAAATCATGAAATGCTGTTTAGGCCAAGAAAGATCAACATTCCATTTTACATACTTCCTGTACCCAAAAAAACTTTTTTCCCGCCCCTACAGGTAAGGGGGAGGTGGGAGGTGGGGCAAGCAAGGGACAAAAGCTAATCACTTAAGTAGGGTTTGCTGAAAAAGCTTTTCGGTGGTGGCAGGGTGTGGGGTGTGGGGTGTGGGGTGTGGGGTTTTACCAGTTTTGAGGTGGTCAACTACCTAATTTTCAGGGAAAAAGTACCTGAATTTTCCCCCGATCCCCGCAATGGCTGGCACTT
>NZ_JAPZSZ010000240.1:0-10952 GCF_027532095.1 Microcystis sp. LE19-195.1E | reverse complement strand
TCAAAACTTAGTCCCCCTTGGTCGGTGGTTTTTACCCGAATGCTGTAACTATTCTTGGTTTCAAAATCGGGGGAATTATTAATCTGTAATTGATTCCCTACAATCGAGAATGCTGAGTTATCTGTATCTCCTGTTCCTGCTATTAAACTATAGGTAAAGGTATTACCAGTATCGGGGTCTGTGCTAGAAAATGTTCCAATCACTGTGTTAACAGGGACATTTTCATTTACTGTGGTCGCACTTAATGCTAAATCTGTTGGTGTTTCATTAACATCATTGACTAATGCCAGTGAATTACCAATACCAGTAAAACTGGGGACGGTAGAAGAAAAGGTAACATTGAGGTTAGTGCCATCAAAGTCACTTAGGGTTGTAAAAGTAAGCGAGCCTAAACTTAGCGGTAGGGTTGTATTTGGCCATTGACCAAAAAAATCGGCGTAGCGCCAGTTGACGCTTTGATTGGTCTCGGGGTCGTTATCATTGCCGACTTCGTTTGACGCATTAACTGATCCAAATAGGGATTGGGTAAACCCAACGTTGGCGCCGTCGAATTGTAGCTCTGTATTGTCAAAATGAATTCTAAAGCCAATACCGGTTAAAGTTGCGTCGGCGTTGTCTACGTTGTAGGTTACGTTGACAACAATTTGTTCACCGATTCCAAAACTGGTGTTGGGATTTTCTAGAGATAAGGTAATAATTTGACTAGCCATAATGTTTTCTTTTTATGTAAGGTTTAAAGGATGGTGAGGGTGTTTAGATAAGATTGAACTCCTGCTAAGTCCCTTGTCGCGTCGGGAGACATCGCCCCGTCAATGAGGGTGTTGCCTTCAAAGCCCCCGAAGAGGTGGCGCATAGCGATAATCCCGTCGGAGAGAGCATCTACCACGCCGTTACCGTCAATGTCAAAGTAACCCCTCTCGATGCTGGTTTGGAGATAGGTGTTAATTTCGGTGAGGTTACGGGGGGCGTTGGTAGCGACAGCCCCATTGATCAGGTCATCTCCTTCAAAGCCACCAAATAGGTAACGGAGGAGGAGAACGCCATCGGATAAGGCATCGTACTGACCGTTGCCGTCAATATCCAATCCCGTTAAGTCTGTATTAGGAACTTCCTGATTACCGAAGTTGAGATTTTCGAGTGCTTGTCCAGCGCTGAGGGTAACCGTATGAACCAGACTCACTGTGTTGACGGGCGTGTAGGGAGAGTCGCCAGCACCGTCATTGCCCGTATTACCAGATTGAGAACCTTGGGACGGATCGCCAAGGGTCAGAATCGCTTCCCCGATAGCTAAGACATTGACGCGGGGGTAAGAACTGCCGGTGTTGACCACGTTATCGGCTTCGTTATCGCCATCGATGATCAGATCGCTGGTGGTGTCTAGCAGGGTTTTAAATTCGGTTAGGGTTAATTCCCGTTCTAGGTAGGTTTGGGCAATCTGTTGAGAGAGGGTGGCGATCGCCGAAATGTAGGGGGTGGCTTGGGAGGTGCCGCCCATGCTGATGGTGCCGCCGGTCGCATTAGCGCCGGTGATTAAAATACCGGGGGCAAAGACGTCTAGGAGGGGATGACGTTGGGAGAAGGAGGCGATCGCGTCGGCAAAGGTGGCGTAATCGACCGCGCCGTTGCCAAAGGTACGGGAGCCAAAGTCATCGGCCCAGACGGCGCCGACGGAGATAACGTTGGGGTCGGCGGCGGGATAGGACAGTCCGGGAGTGCTATTAAAGGTGTAGAAACTGTTGCCAGCGGCGGCGGCGACGAGAATATTCTGGTTGGCGATCGCCGCTAATTCATCGCCAATGCCGTAGCGTCCGACTTCCGTTGTCCAGTTTTGACTGTCGCCGAGGGAGAGGTTAACGGAGGCGATGTTGTAGGTTTCCGCATTACTGTTGACCCATTGCAGGGCTTTTTCGAGGTGGGCAAAGGAGCCAGAACCGCTATCTTTAAAGACTTTGAGAACAATTAAGTTAGCATCAGGGGCGACAGAGGAAACAATGCTGGCCACATGGGAGCCGTGATTGTTTTTATCGCTGGCATTATTGTCATTATCGGCAAAGTCGTATTGATAAATAATTTTGTCGGCAATGCCGTTGTTGTCTAAATCCGGGCCAAAGAGGGGATGGTTAAGGTCAATGCCGGTGTCGATGATGACAGTGCTATAGCCTTGTCCGGTGATATTAGCGAAGCGAGAATCGGCCCAGAAGTCGTTGAGGTTGAGCAGGCTGAGGGCGTTGCTGTTTAAAGCACTGGATAGGTCAATATTTGTGTTAGCGGTTGGAGAACTATTTAGTAAATTCGAGGGGGACTCGTCATCCACAATGGTGACCGTCGCTAGGCTCTGATTCCCAATCACTGCCCCGTTAGTGGCATTGGTTAATTGGAGCGTAAAGTATTCGTCGCCCTCAACTTTAGCGTCGTTACGAATCCGAATCGTATTGGGCGTATTGAGGAGGGCGTTTTGGACGGTAATGACTTTACTGAGTTCGTTTGCCGCAAAGGTAACTGTAATCGGCGCGTGATTGAAGTCATTATTGACAGAACTAGCGGCGCAACCGCATCCCGTCGCCGTTCCATCGGCAAAGGTCAGGGTAGCGGACACTGTCCCTGCCAGGTTGCCGCTACGGCTGACAACAATCTCGGCGAGGGCAGTCCCGTCCTCGGCAACCAGATAATTAGCGGCGCTGAAGTTGAGTTCCGTTGGGCCGTCGGTGAAAGGAACAATGAAATCTAAGGTGGGAATGGCTAAAGAAACGCTAGAGCCGGTGGTACTGACGCTGAAAATAGGATAGGTTTGTTGCCAACCGTCCTGGACAATTTGGGCAACAGTATAGGTTCCTGGACGTAGATCATTAAAGGTGTAGTTACCGTTAACATCGGTTTGAGTGGAAGTTTCTCCCGTGTCAAGTTGCCCATTATTGTTACTATCTAAATAGACAGTCCAAACCGACAAGCCTATTTCAGTGGATTGTTTAACGCCATCGCCGTTGACATCGTTCCAGGTTTGACCGGTAATGCTTGCTAATTGATACAGACCGGCATCCCAAGAGAGATTTTCTCCTGCATTAACCGTAAAGTTAACGGTTTTGGCGGTGGAAGGGTCAACATCGCTATCCAGTGTGTCGTCACTGCCTTGGTTTAATGGGCTGAGTAGATAGCCTTCAGGAGCGGTAAATTCGAGGTAATACTCACCCGAAGTGATGTTGTCGAAGTTATAGGAACCCGTTGCGTCGGTAGTCGCAGTGGCAATAAGCGTGTTGGCGTTGTCGTAAAGTTTGACCGTTACGTTGGCAATTCCTAATTCTCCGGGGTTTTGAATACCGTCGGCGTTAGCATCAAGCCAAACAAAGTCGCCGATAGTCCCCACTCCACCCGTGACTCGAATGGTGGCTTGGGCTGTGGTGGGAATTTCTTGGGTATTCCCAACATTATCGGTGGCGAGGGCATAGAATCGGTAGGTATGCCCCAGTTGTCCTTGGTAGATGGATTCGGTAAGGGTGCTATTGGTTAACCAGGGAGTATAGTCACCGCCGTTGTCAGAAACATAGATGGTGTAGTTAGCTAAAGCGGAACCGGTGTCGCTCCCCGTCCAACTGACGAGAATTTGGGGATTATCAGTCGTTTCTGGCAGGCTATTGATTTGGCTAGTGGGTTTGTCTGTGTCGAGGGTGTTGAAAATAGGCGGGGTTTTAATGGGTTCTTCGGTATCGAAAATAATTTCGGCTTCAGCGTCAATGACATCCCCCGTCTTTGCGGTAGATTTAGGTCGGATGCTATAGGTCACAAAACCTTCACCACGTCCGTTTTCGTCATTGGTGGGTAGGAATCCCTGTTGTGCGTCTAGAGGGGCTTCTCCTGTGGTGGGATCAACGGTGCTGATGCGCCAGGTCGCAATACCTGTGAGGGTATCAATGGTGGCGGCAATATCTACATAGAAACCCTGGGTTTCAGTTAAGTCAATGCGGGTGCTATGGAAGGCTCGATTACCTTCTAATTCATAGACAGCACCACTCCAACCATAATCATCAACCCGGAAGGTGCGCCAATCGAGGTCGGCATCAAGTTGTTGGGTGATGAATACCTCTTGAGCGGGGGCAGTGGCAGTGGCGACATTTTCAAAGCGAATGGTATAGCGGAGGGGTTCATCAGTATCGATCCAACGATCTTCGCCAAAGCCTTCGGGACCCAGTATGTCATTGGGATCACTGGGTTGAACGGGACGAGGTTTGTACGGGGGATCATCGTTGTCGTCATCATCGTCGTCGTCATCATCGTCATCATCACATTCAGTATCTCCTTCCTTACATTCACAATATTCTTCACGAGGCTTGGGTAATGAAATACCTTGAATTACTAAATCCTCAGTCTCCAAGTTACTAATGTTAGAAATAACTAGAGATTCTACAATGTCTGGGTTAAATAACTCTGGAGTAGACCATGTGGTGTCGTAAGAACTGTAAAAGATACTTGTTTCAAGGTTTGTATCACTAGGATTAACATCTTCTGCCCAAAAAGCAAAAACATTGCCATTTATTTCAGAAAGAGATACAGATCCACTAATTGGATGGTCAACAATTACTTGAGGAGAACTCCAACTATTCCCATTCCAGAAAGAACTCATAAGACGCTCATTGCCGTCTAAGTTGTTAATCCAAGTTAACGGCAATAAACCATTTATTACTTCATGTAATTTTGTACTTGTATCATCTCCCGACCTTTGCAAATCAGCTATTGGTGAAGACCATATTCCATTTTGTTGAACTGCGTAAAATACATCCCCCGATTTAATGGTCTGGTACACATCTTCAGCAGAACTATTTGTGCTAATTCCAGAAGAACTTGCTGCAGTCCAAGCCACAACTGGATTATTATCTACATCGTACATTAGTGAAACTTGACCGATGTATCCAAGACTGTCAGGAATTTGGATTGGATTACTCCAAGTAGTTCCATTAAATGTTGAGATATTGATTGAATCTCCAAAAATCTCTTCTGAGGAGTTTTCTTTCGCCCATGCAAGTAAAATTTCACCGCTTGAACTAATAGCTATGCTTGGAGCAGCATCTTCAGAAAAATCATCTTGAAGATTATTTGAAACACTATTTGTCCCGTAGATATTATTCGTACCGGTTTGAGGATCATAAACAATTGTCAGACCATCAGGCAGTATGTTGTTCTCATCACTAAGGATACCAAAAATTGAAGATCCGCCAAATTCTTTACTCCATTCATAAGTGTAGCTAATCTCGTGATTTCCCCAGCGACCACTTGCCGTTATAGAAGCTGAAATTTCTTTAAACTCTGGTGTAGGCAGTAACTGAACTTCAATTACGCCAGAACCAGTGAGTACACCTTCAACTTTGTCAAACAACTCAACTTCTTCTGCTCCGATACGAAGTCCAGCGTTAAGGCTAACATCACCACCTGATGGCCAAGAGGGAAAATCAGCTTGACTATTCCAAGTTGCTGTTCCTGAAATTCCCCCATCAAGAAAGAGGCCAATGCCCTCAATCTCTATAATTTCATATCCACCAATGTTTAACTCCCATTCATTAATGCTAGGTCCGATTGCACCCGATAGCGAGCCACCAACATTCAAAGATGCGGACTCAAATTCATACTCACATTCTTCTTTATTGATTTTCCAATTTGCCTCTACAGCACCATTAACTGCTCCTTCAAGGCGTTTAGAAAGTTGGGCGCTACCCTCAAGTTCTCCATTAAGTTGAGGATTTTCACCCAATTGCCCACTGATGGTTCCCGATAGTTCTATTCCTGTTTTTCCTCCGATAAAAGGAATTACTTTAGGAATACTTATGCTTTTACCAATATTTATCGAATAAGAAAAAGAACTTAACGTGGTTAAATCTTCTGAAGTGCTAGTTAAAAATTGGTTATTATTGGTACTCCAATAAAGATTATTTGAGGATATTAGGAACGAGTCATAATATAAATCCTTGTCATCTCCAATTTCGCTATCATACTTCTGATAAACAGTAACGATCTCTCCTTCTTGTGTAACAACCAAAGATGGATTTGAGTCATTTATGGTATTATTTGTTAAACTGGTAGGTGTAGTCCATTCATAGGTATTGCCAAGTTCTTCTTGACGGCCAATAGAGTAGTAGATTTCAGATTCATTGCCTTCACCTTGTTTCCAGCTAACAATCAATCCCGGAGTTGTTCCATTAATCAGATTGTCTGAAGCCCGAATTGTAAAGTCAGTTCCCGTAGCTTCTGGAATAGGATTCGATGTTACCCAATTACTTCCATTGAAGAAAGCATGAGTAATGTTGCCATCACGAGACCAAATGATGTGTGTTGTACCCTTTGAATCACGAGTCAAAACTGGATTAGTTTCGTTTACATAAGATACTTCTTCTTGAGATTTGCCATAGATAACAACATTTTGATCACTATTTGCATTGATTTCATATATTGGCAGTTCAAGATCGGTTTCTCCATTGCGATCCATGTCAAAGTCGTAATCGCTTAAAGCTAATTCATAACTGCCAGACTCTAAAGAAATAAATGTGAAATTACCTTGTTGATCTGTGATAGCTGTTCCTACTAGGCGATTGTCTTCGCCTCTTGTTTCATAAGCTGCTAATTCTACACCAGCTAGGGGAATAGCTGTTTCTGCATCTAGTAATTGACCCGATAGATTGGACGATGGCTGATACTCTGGATTAACTGCATACATTCGTGCAAATAAATCTTTTGCATCGTAAATTGGCTCATTCTCAGCAGATAGTTGAGATGACATATCATTGAGCATCTTCACATAGTCGCCATAAGTCTGAACACGAGGCACAATGTTACTCAAGAACCTATCCCACTGAGCATCAGTTAATCCCTCTGGACGAATTGAAACTTCAAAACTATTCCAATCAATAGCTGTGGTATTGTCTGCCGAGTAGGTACGAACCTGAAATTCAATGGGGGCAGTGTTGCTGTTAAAATACACAGGCAGAACATTGATATCCCCCGGTCGCAAAATCCCCTGTGGGCCTTCGTTACTCACACCCAACAAATGCAATGGCGCATCAGAAGTCAGTCCCTTTAAAGTCGTTCCTACTTGGGTATTGGTAACACTTTCAATAATCAACAGAGGAGCGATCGCATCCGTATCTCCCGTATTGCCATAGTTAACATTGAAAGTATAATTGCGGTTCGGACGGACTTCCTCTGGCCCTGTAATATTGGAATCCAAGTCGAAACCACTCGCATCTTGAACCGTGATGACATCCTCTAACCGTGCAGTGCTATTACCCTGGTTTGCTTGAACGTCATACAGCCCCAAGGTTTCATTAAAGAGGTCGAAGGTAACGTAAGCTAGAGTAGAATTTTCTAGATAGATATTCTCGGCGGTGATCAGACTTCCATCAGCGGCCCGGAGTTGGAATGTCGTATCGGTAGAAAATCTTGCGCCACGAATTTCCAGGGTAGCTTCACCAAAATTACCAATTTTCCGACTCGCTACGTCCGTAATAGAGAAAGGAATCTCTTGGGCCAGAATTTCATAACTAGGACTTCCTGAAACCTGATCACCATAGCCCAGCACATAGTAGGTTCCCGTTTGTTCAATGGGAATTACAATTTCTGGATCGGTGTTAAAGGGTTGTGTCGTTGTCCAGTCAAACTGTCCCCGCGTTGGCATTGCGCCATAACGCACATACAATTCATTCAAAGATTGATCAGAGCTGCTATCTAACTTCAGACGAATCGCCTGACCAGCAGTGGCATTGAAACGATAGTAAACCGACTGACCTTGGTCTAAATCCCCAGTGTCGGGCGTTCCTAGCGTTAAAGCTTCTACGTCAAGGGCAATTTTCGCATTTGATACACCAGTATTATTACCCTCATTGACTTCGGGAACTTGATTGCGAATATCGCTACGAACAAGGACATAGTAATCCCCTAAATTAACCCCCGGAACCACGCCATTAAGGGTTTCCGTATAACTTGCGCCAGCGGCCACATCCCCCGAACGATTCACCTGGCCAACTAGGACATCTCCAATGTTCCACTGATTATCAGCAGAAAGATAGACGGCATCCGTCCAACTTCCGTAGGCGGACTCGGTCCCTTGATTCTGAACGGTATAGCTCAGGCTAATAGCTTGACCCGGAATGCCACTGGCCGGAACAGTAACACCAGTCACCACAAGATCCGAGGGCGGGGGGATGATGATTTCCGTTAACGAACCATCAAAGCGCACATTGTTAGATTCTCCATCCCGTTCGTAAACCGCATTACCGCTATCCGTTACCACAAAGGCATAGTAAAGTCCCCCTAAACCTCGTGGGACATCGAATGATTGCGTGACCGTGTAGCTACTACCGTCATTCAGCCCCTCTGTGTGGTTACGATAGCCGAGATAAATATCGCTGTTGCGATCAAAAATTTGGTCACGGGATAGATAAACGGCATCATACCAACTTTGACCCGTATTGGCATCATTATTAACAACCGTCCAAGTTAAACTCAGAGATTGTCCGGCAATTCCCTGTTCCGGCGCATCGACAGAAGTAACGGCAAGATCAGCAGAAGGAGCGGGGGTAATCGGTAGGCTTCCGGTTCCTGAACCGCCTCCACTGATACTATCGCTGGCTAAAACGTTATTATTCTCAAATGCAGCTTCAATAACGTTATTATCTCGGTCAGTTTGCACTAGAACATAGTAACTGCCGTTCAAATTAACCGGAAGCGAGAAAGTACCTGTGGCGCTATAACTTGCTGATGGCTCTAACGCTCCTGCACGATAAACCGACCCTAGACTTATATCATTACCGCTGACATTTTTATCTAAAGACAAATAAACCTGATCGTACCAATAATTGCTATTAGTACGTCCTACCCCTAAATTCGCCACCGTCCAATTGAGGGTCAGCGGCTGTCCGGGAGTTACAGTATTTGGCAGAGTAATGCTAGTAACTTGGAGATCGGGAGTATCACGAGAGATGGTGAGGGGAAAAGCACTAGAGCCGTTGTTCCCCTCATTGCTACCTTCATAAACGCTATTAGCCGAATCAGTGACGACAAATAGCTGATAATTGCCTTCTAGGGTAAAGGGTAAGATAACACTTTCAGTCCGACTGTAGGTACCATTGGGAGCTAAAAGTCCGGTGCGGGTGAAGCTGGCGAGGGTCAGATCATCTGCATCGCCTAAAACCTCATCGTTAGAAACTACAAGGCGATCGCTCCAACTGTTAACAATGGTATCCCCAGTTCCCTGGTTTTTCACTGTCCATTGCACGGAAATCGCCTTACCAGCTTCTCCCGTAGTCGGAATAGTTGCGTTAGTAACGACTAAATCCGCAGGTTGAGAGACAATCTCTACTTGATTGGTTCCTTGAATGACATTATTGGCATTGTCTAATTCAAAGACTTGATCGCCGTTATCAGTTACACCAAAGACATAGTAGGTGCCAGTTAAGGTATTGGGTAAGGCAAAGTTAGCCGTGCGATCATAACCATCACCTGGATCAAGAATGCCATACTGGCCGACACTACCCAAATTAATGTCCGTTGCCGTATTTAGTTGATTATCGCTGGAAAGATAGAAGGTATCAGTCCAATAATAATTCGGGGTTTCTGTGGCTCCAAAGTTAGTGACTCGATAACTGATGCTTAAACTGCTACCAGAACGAGCATTGTTCGGAATCGTTAAGGATTCAAACTCTAAATCTGGTGGCGGCGTTAGGGTAATGTTCGTTGCTGTGGTGTCGTAGCCACTATTGTTATTCTCAAAAACGTGCTCATAGACGTTGTTGTAAATGTCGCTTTGCACAAAGAAGAAGAAATCCCCAGCCACGGCAACAGGAAGATTCACTGTCCCTGAACCCGTGTAGTTTTCTTCCGCATTCAATGCGCCATTGTGATAGAAATTGCCCAGAAGATAATCTTCTTCGTCTAAGGTTTCATCCTCGGACATAAACACCCGATCCCACCAAGCTGTTTCTAAAGTGCGTCCTGTACCAGCATTAGTGACAGTCCAACTCAGGTTCATTGGTTGTCCTGAGAAGGCTCCATTAGGCGCATTAACCGCCGTTACTTGTAAATCGGGAGGTGGGGTTAAATTAACATCCGTCGGCCCACCAGAACCCCAATTATCCCCTTCATTACCAACTTCGGTAACGTAGTTATAAACATCAGTTTGTACGAGGAAATAGTAATTGCCATCAATACCGCGAGGTAGGGTTACGGTTAAACTATTGTTGTAACTATCACCCGCATTTAAGTAACTGATGTTGGTCGCCTGCCCTAAATAGGTGTCTGTATTGTCAATTTCTTGATCTAGTGATAGATATACTCTGTCGTACCAGATGGGGGCATTCGTTGCGCCTGTTCCTGTATTAGTGATTGTCCATGCGACGACTGTTTCTTGACTGGAGAAAGCGGTAGATGGCGCAGCGACCTCACTCACAACCAGATTGGGAACAGGGGCAAGAATAACGCTAAAAATCTGATCATCTGTTGTCGTGTTGTTTGTGTTTGCACTTTCGGCAAGATTTTCGTAGTAATCGGTGGTGACAGTGATTTTATAATTGCCGTTCAAGTCAAGGGGAATATCTAGGTTTTGAATTCTTTCTAAAGCTTGACCCACACCGAGACTACCGGTATAGCTAAAAATACCTAAATCTCTGATAAAGGAATTATCAAAGGCATTAACCAGATAAATTCGGTCAGACCAAGTTCCCGTTGCTCCTGCGTTTCCTTGGTTAGTGACCGTCCAAGAAATTTCGATTGACTCTCCCGATAGGGTTTCCAGAGGAGACTGAATGTCTGTGACCACTAAATCAGGAGCATTAAGGGTGATGGGAACCGCAAAGGTGTTGTTATTATCATTACTTTCCGCTTGATTATTAAAAGTATCAGCAAGAAACAACAAATAGCGATCGCCTGTTGCCGTACTAGGTAAAGTTACATTACGGGTAATGGTATAGCTTCCATCT
>NZ_JAPZSZ010000045.1:0-15199 GCF_027532095.1 Microcystis sp. LE19-195.1E | reverse complement strand
CGAAGGTTACATGATATCAGCCAGACTTGGAAACTATCTCATCAAATTAGTCCCCCCATAGAACCCCCTTGAGCCATCTGGCACACTTTTCTCTTTTTGTCAAATTTTATGTTAAGAAAGATGTGACTAATGGATAGCTTATCAAGGGGGGCTTTTTACTGGTTTAAGATGTATAAGTCTGTGATATATTACAGGTTACAAGTCGCTGCGCGAGAAAAGAGATTCTAACTTCTACCCCTCGATCTACGCACTCTTTTATATCCCAACCATATGTCAGGTGAGGTAATATCAGGTGAGGTAGGTGTGCGTGTTTACTACCATCTAATAAAAAAGTTAGCTGATCATAGCTCAACCAGTCTCCGCTCCTGCGCCAACCCACCTCGTCAGCGAATTTTTTATACACATCATAATCGTATTCCCCTGGGACACCACCGCAATCCAGCCAGACTTTTTTCTGCACAGAAAAGCCAAATTTGCCGCCGCTATTATCTACCCAGAGCTTGTCAATGGTGCGTAATTCCTCACAGGGAAAGTTGTTAATGCTTTCTTCATCTAGCCAGCCTTCATCTTCCCTCTTAGCAATTAACAACATTAACCGCATCGTTTCCTCATCGGCTTCGCGCCATTGGCCATTTTTCAGATAGGTTTCTAGTTGAGTAAAGAGAGAAGTCTGTCGTCTTTGTTCTAAAAATTCCAAACCTCGACGTTTTTTAACAGGTAATTCTCGATAACATCGCTCCGCTAATCCCTGAGCTTTAGGATTATCTTCTTTATTATAGAAATACACAATAAAATCAGTCGGATTAATCAATAAAGTGGCATACATAATACAAGCCTCGTACCAGAGATTTTGCTCCCAATTTTCCTTGAGTAAATTTTCTTGCTTTAACCGTTTAACTTCCAAAGCAATTAAATAGGACTGAAAAAGATTATGGGCAAACTCATAGTATTCATCCTTTTTCAAAATTAACTCACTCACATGAATTAACCGCTCTACAAAATCCTTAGCCGAAGTGCTTTCAGGATAACCCAATTCCTGAATAAAATTTTGTATAGAACTCAGTAATTCTGAATATTCAATCGTGGTTGTATTTCCCATTTTCAGGGCTAACTGTTGTAATACCCGTTGACGATGATTTTCCTCATTATTATCTAAAATCATATCAATGCCCCTAGCTTGAGGGCGAGTGATCAATTGCAGATCAAAAATTCGGCGAAATAAATCCACTCGTTGCTGAGGTAATTTTTGTCCCGAGCCAAAGTTTGCCCGATGTAACTGTACTATCATATTTAGATTTAAGGGATTTCTCGCTAAGGCTAATAGAGTAGAACTTTCCCCGGAATCATCGAGAGCAAATAACTGATTAATTAAATCCTTTGCTTTATTGTCGGCAGCTTCTTGTTTAGCTTTTAAACTTCTGCTAACTCTGGTTTCCTGCTCTTGCCAGAAATACCATTTATACACAAAATCCTGAATATTTTTATCGGTAAATTCATTAATAAACACCTTTTGCCGAGGTTTATGCTCAGAGCTAAACGCTTGATAGCCTTTGGGACGAGAGGTTAAAATAAAATAGTTTTGGCGAAAATCTTGCCACTGTTTGCCAATCCATTGACTGACTTTTTCGGCATATTCGGGTTTAACTTCATCAAAACCATCAAACATCACTAACATTCGCTGACGGGTTAAATGACTTTTAGCCCAGTTCTGAGGTAAATCTAATTCTTGAGAAATATCTTGTTTAAGATGTCGCTCAATTA
Organism: Microcystis sp. LE19-195.1E; assembly: GCF_027532095.1. Taxonomy (NCBI): domain Bacteria; kingdom Bacillati; phylum Cyanobacteriota; class Cyanophyceae; order Chroococcales; family Microcystaceae; genus Microcystis; species Microcystis sp. LE19-195.1E. The sequence continues at coordinate 13,438 of NZ_JAPZSZ010000045.1, read as the reverse complement.
AAGTCGGTAAATCTAATCCTTCTGTGGTGGTAATCACTTCCTGCCATCTCCGTAAACGTAAAAAGACAGGAATTAAAAAAGGTGCATTTTGTTTCGGTTGTTTTAGAGCGTAGTTATAGGCTAAATGACGCAATAAAGTTGTTTTTCCTCGTCCACCAGGAGCCAGAATTAACAACCGTAAATTTGTCCTCTTTTTAGCCCGCCGCAATAAATCCCAAATATCATCCCCCGTACCTTTAGATTCTTCTTCTGAGCGCAGTTCTAATTGACTCAGATCCAAATTAATAAAAATTTCTTCTAGTTCTGGGGTAGAAAAACCAAAGATTGCATCTTCAATCCCTTCAATATCATCATAACGACAATCTGAATCCCGTAATTTAATTAAATATTTCCCGTCAGGATTAGCTAATTGCCAACGTATTTTTTCCAGTCCTTTGTCTAGCCAAACAAAAAAGCTTAAAGCTGAACCTTTACCGTGATCTTTACCTTTGGTTCTTGCCACTTCTAAAAACGCTTTACTCCAGGCTGATCCGTAGGTAAAAAAGCCCGTGACGATAAAAGTGACTCCCCCGACAATAATCGCCTTAACCGTGTCATGTTGACTAAGCCAAGTTAAGATACCTGTAATGCTACCCCCGATAATTGGAAGGGAAGGAGCGGAGGTTCGGAGTTGATGGGCAACAAAAGCAGTGATTTTTCCCGTCCAAACTTCAGCCTGTTCCTTTTCCTGGTCAAAATCTGATTCTTTTTTCTCTTCAGATTCGGATTCTTCCGGCTTTGCGGTTTTATCGTCCATAAACCCCCTTTGATCAACCTCTTCTAATTATACTAGACCCCTTGGGAGTGGTGTTATTGGCTTATAAGTAGGTAGGCGTTAAAAATTATCAGACACCCCCCTTATCAAGGGGGGAGTAAGGGGAGATTCAGGGGGGATCGGCACCCCCCTTATCAAGGGGGGCAGGGGGGATCGAACCGGAAATGTTGCTTTTTTATCCCGATGGACAAGCTTTCACTAGCTATAATCAGGAAAAACAACGAGCGGAACGATTAGCCAATAAACTGCGGGAATTAGGCCTTAATCCTGACGAAATCTAAGTTTATCTATTAATCGCAGTTTAAAGTTAATCTTTGTTAAGAGAAAAATAAAAAATAGCCATTGGGCTATAGGTATTTTCAGTATGATAAATTCATACTAAGTCCGTTGAGTGCGGATTTAGTATAATATTGTCAACATACCAAGACAAAAAAAGGTGGGACTTGCCCACCTTTATCACTAAACTATTGTCCTTTCTCCACTGCTGCCACCATCAATAAAGTCTTGAGGACAGAATCAGGATTAAGACTGATAGAATCGATGCCTAATTCCACTAAAAATTGAGCAAATTCGGGATAATCACTAGGAGCTTGACCACAGATACCGATTTTGCGATTATGGGCTTTAGCGGTTTCAATGGCCATTTTCACCATGCGTTTAACTCCCTCATTCCGTTCATCAAAAAGATGGGCAACTAGGGCAGAATCCCGATCTAATCCTAAGGTTAATTGGGTCAAATCATTAGAACCGATCGAAAATCCGTCAAACACCTGAGCAAATTGGTCGGCAAGAATTACATTACTTGGTAACTCACACATCACATAAACTTGCAAACCATCAACCCCGCGTTCGAGACCATTTTTCGCCATTTCTTCGAGGACTCTCATCCCTTCTTCGGGGGTACGACAGAAAGGAATCATCGGAATCACATTAGTTAATCCCATTTCTTCCCGGACCATTTTCAGCGCCCGACATTCCAAAGCGAAAGCCTCGCGATAATTAGGATCAGTATAACGGGAAGCGCCGCGCCAACCGATCATCGGGTTTTCTTCCTTGGGTTCAAAGGGTTTGCCACCCAATAAATTAGCGTATTCATTGGATTTAAAATCGGACATCCGCACAATTACATCTTTGGGGTAGAATGCGGCTGCAATCATGGCAATTCCCCGGGCCAATTTATCGACGAAAAATTGGGGTTTATCCTCGTAGTGTTTGGTTAATTCGGCGATTTGGTCTTTTACGTCTCCTTCTTCCAATTCGTGGAATTTCAGCAAAGCGCTGGGGTGGGCCTGAATATGGTTAGCGATAATAAACTCTAGACGAGCTAAACCGACCCCTTGGGCAGGAATATCGGCAAAAGCGAAGGCTTTTTCGGGATTACCGATATTCATCAGGATTTTTGTCCGAGTTTGGGGCAAATTGTCCAGGGGAGTTTCAAGAATTTCAAAGGGTAGCAATCCGAGGTAAACTTTCCCTTCATCCCCCTCCGCACAGCAAACGGTGACTTCCTGACCGGTTTTAATCGTTTCCGTGGCATTATTGCAACCCACGATCGCCGGAATGCCCATTTCTCGCGCGATAATAGCGGCATGGCAAGTACGACCACCCTGATTAGTAACGATCGCGCTTGCTTGTTTCATAATCGGTTCCCAGTCGGGATCCGTGCGATTGGTGACGAGAACTTCTCCCGGTTTAAAGTTGTTGATTTTATCTACACTGAGGATGACTCTGGCTTTTCCTTGACCGATTGCTGCACCTACACTTCGTCCCACCGCTAAAACTTGACTTCTTTGCTTAATTTCGTAGGATTTAAGGATATTAGCGGCTTTTTGCGATTGTACGGTTTCTGGACGCGCCTGAACGATAAAGAGTTCTCCCGTGATCCCATCTTTTGCCCATTCGATGTCCATGGGGGTGTAGGTTCCGCGCACTTGCGAGTAATGTTCCTCGATTTGGGTCGTCCAACGGGCTAAAGTGAGGATTTCTTGGTCACTAATGCAGAATTGATCCTGTTCTAGCTTGTTAACTCGGATATTCTTGGTTAGACGCGATCCTCCATCATCGTAGATCATCTTGATGGCTTTACTGCCGAGGCGTTTGTCGAGGATGGGTTTGTAACCGTTTTTAAGAGTGGGTTTAAAAACCAGATATTCGTCGGGGTTAACGGCTCCTTGCACGACATTTTCCCCTAAACCGTAGGCTGCGGTGATTAAAGTGGCATTTTTGAACCCTGTTTCCGTATCGATGGAAAACATCACCCCGGAGGTGGCTAGATCTGAACGCACCATTTTTTGGACACCGACGGAAAGGGCGACGGCAAAGTGATCGAAACCGTTATGATGACGGTAGGAAATAGCGCGATCGGTGAATAAAGAGGCAAAACATTTATGGCAAGCTTCTAAAACTCCCCTTACCCCTTGCACGTTGAGATAGGTTTCCTGTTGTCCGGCAAAACTCGCTTCTGGTAAGTCTTCGGCGGTGGCGCTTGAGCGAACGGCCACATCGATGGAATGATAGAGATCATCGCCATAACGTTCACAGAGTCGGCGATAGGCAATAGCGATCGCATGACTTAAATCATCGGGGAACGGTGTATTTAAGATTAATGTGCGCGCTTGTTTACCTTTTTCTTGCAAGTTCTGCACATCATTTTCGTCTAAATCTTGGAAAATTTGTCTTAATTGTGCGTCTAGTCCGGCTTTTTCGACAAAGTGACGGTAAGCGTAAGCGGTGGTGGCGAATCCTGTGGGTACATTAATCCCTTTCGGGGTTAATTGTTGGATCATTTCGCCTAATGAGGAGTTTTTCCCACCGACTAATCCTACATCTTTGCTGTCTACTTCTTCAAACCACAGAATTAATGCTTGTTCTCTAGAGGTTCTCGCAACATCTTGTAGTAGCATCATAAGTATTTTTACCTCTGTACTTTATACTTTCAGTTTAGCGACATACCATCTTCAAAAACCCTTGAGTTTGATATTTATTTACAAAACTCTATAATAGCAAACTCAGCCACAATCACCCTATCTCTAAAGGGTTTAATTGTCTAGCTACTTAACACAAAAATTAATACTTTAGTTGAGAGAATGACTCGATTATTTATTACTCTCCAGCTTGTTTTAAAGCGAAACTAATGACCCTTGCACTAATTCTTATGCCTCGATTTTGCATTCGAGTTATGGCTAATTTAATTGAAATTGGATAGCCTTCTTGCTTGGCACGAAGTAATACTAAATCCGTTGAGTATAGGCTACATATCAGGACAGGCACTCATGCAAGAGGCAAAACGGAGAATAAATAATCAGTTTTTAATAACCGGATTTAGTATTAAAGGTGAGGTATTAATCACAATACGTTCAGTTTTAGGCATTTTCAAAGTCTGATAATAGTTCTTCTTCTGTTAAGTCAATCATCCCTACGCCAAAATCGGTCAATTTCACTAAAAAATTAACCCTATCCACTCCTAATAAATTGGCAGCCATACCCGATGAAATACGTTTCATCTCAAAGAGTTTTACTACCATAGCCCAGGTTGCTTCTCTCTCGAATTCCTCGCGGGTTTTTTGAAGAAAGTCGGGTAAATTTTCAGGATAATTTATTGTGAGTTGTAAAGTCATATCTCGTGCTATATTTGTCTCATTTTTTTAGGTTGGATTTCACCTAGTTTAGCTCCATCCAACCTAGATTTATTTATAGTTGTGTAATGGTGACATCAACAGTTTTAACCGTGGTTCCCAAACTGGATAAAGGAGGTTGAATTTCCTGTTCATTACCCACTACTAGAGTCACAATTTGATTCGGTTGCAGATATTGTTGGGCCACTCGTTGAATATCGGCAATTGTCACCCCTTTTACCGCTTGTTGATAACGGAAGATAAAATCTTGGGGATAACCATAGTATTCATAGGTCATCAATCGCGATAAATTTTGAGCAGGTTTCTCAAACTTAAAAACAAAAGAATTGAGAATAGCATTTTTAGCATCTTCCAATTCTTTGGCAGTAACGGGTTGATTGCGAAGTCGCTCGATTTCGCCTAAAATTGCCTTAATAAAAGGCACGGTAGCATCGGTGCGAGTTTGACCTCCAGCAATAAATAAACCGGGATAATCATAACGACTATTCCAGATACCATAGACAGAATAAGCTAATCCTTGACGGGAACGCACTTCATTAAATAAACGACCACCAAAACCGCTTAAAATCTCATTTAATACCGTTAAAGCGGGATAGTCGGGACTATCCAAACGACCCCCAAGATGACCTAATAAAACGCTACTCTGGGTTAATTGGGGTTGATTGACAACAAAGACACCTTGAAGATTTTTTTGGGTTGCAGAAGGGGTGACAATTTTAGGGGCAGTTGCGGGATTTTTCCAATCACTAAAAGTCTTATTGATTAATGCTTTCATCGACTGAGAATCAAAATCACCGACAATTCCTAAAATTATTTGGTCGGGACGGACATAGGTACGATAAAAATCGATTAAATCCTGACGGTCAATATTAGCTAAAGTGCTATATTCTACAGTACGAGCGTAGGGGCTATTATCACCATAGACTAGCTTTTTAAACTCCCGACTAGCAATATCATCGGGATCATCATTACGTCGGGCAATCGCCCCTTTTTCCTGAACTTTAGCTAATTCTACCCTCTGACTTTCAAAAGCTGGGGAACGCAAAACCTCGGCAAAGAGATTAAAAACTGTTTCTAAATCTTCACTAAGAGCGCTAAAACTAGCAGTTCCAGCGTTAAGATCGATCGAGGTTTCTACTAGGGCTGCTCTTTGTTCTAATAATTGATTTAAGACATTGGAAGGATGTTTTTCCGTGCCACCACTACGCAGCACGGTTCCAGTAATATCGGCTAATCCGACTTTTTCCCCGGATTCTAATCTCCCTCCTGTCCGAATCATCGCCGTACCACTTACTAAAGGTAGGTTCCGATCCTCCACTAAATAAACCACCATACCATTATCTAGTTGATAGCGCTCGTATTGGGGAACTGTAACTTCAGGAAGGGGAGGAAAAGTTAAATCGGTAAAATGTCGCGGGGTTTGGGCAATTGCCGGGGAACGAAAAGCTAGGACACCTATCAGGGTGATCAGGATTAAACCTAGCCATTGTAAGCGTTTTTTCATGATTATATTTATTTTAGGTTTTGGGTGTTAGGGTGTTAGGGTGTTAGGGTTTTAGGGTGTTGGGGTTTTAGGGTGTTGGGGTGTTGGGGTGGTCACTGCGTGCGCGTTGCGGGGGGTGATGGGGTTTTAGTTGAAATTCGCCCACTTCCCCACTTCCCCCATTCCCCCACTTTCCCCACTTCTCCACTTCCCCCATTTCCCCACTTCCCTATCTCCCCATCTATCTATTTCGGTAAAATTCGGCCAATAGTGCGATTTTCGGGGGTAAAAGTTTCTTTAGCCACCCGTTGAATATCGGCTGCGGTGACAGCATTATAAGCATCTAATTGGGCGAATAAATTACGCCAATCGCCGGTTTTTACCTCGTATTCAATCAAGGATCGCGCCATGCCCATGTTAGAATCAAGACCTCTTAATAGGGCTGCCCGTAGTTGATTTTTAACCCGTTCTAATTCCTGTTCCGAAACCGGTTCATTTTTCAATCTTTCCAATTCCCAATTCAAAGCCTGCGCTACTTCCTCCACACTGGCATTAGGAGCGGTAAGAGCATAGAATAACAGCAAATTCGGGTATTTATCTCCCGGAAAGCCGTTAAATCCCTGAGCAGCGAGGGCAAGTTGTTTGTCCTCCACTAAAGCTTTATACAGTCGCGAAGTTCTTCCTTCACTCATTAAAGTGGCGATAACCTCGTAAACCGCATGATCGGGATGATTGAGGGCGGGACGATGGTATCCTTCTAAATACCAAGGCTGCGAGGCTAATTTTAGGGTAATTTCCTTTGTTTTGGTTTGGTCCGGTTCCACTACTGTCACCTGTGGGGGTTTCGGTTTAGCGGGAAAACGACCAAAATAAACCTTAGCTAACTGTTTGACCTGTTCTGGGTCCACATCCCCGGCGATAGCTATGGTTAAATTACTGGCAGCATAAAATTTATCGAAAAAGTTTTGGATATCTGAGGGTTCCAGATTGCGAATATCTCGATCGTAGCCGATAACGGGACGTTTGTAGGGATGGACAGTATAAGCTTGATCGAGAAAAGCTTCGATTAATAAACCCAAGGGGCTATTATCCGTCCGCATCCGTCTTTCTTCCAGAATTACGTCTTTTTCTTTGTAAAATTCCCGTTGGAACACCGGTTCTAAAAATCGTTCCGATTCCAAAGACATCCACAATTCCAATTTATTCGACGGGAAGCTGTAAAAATAGCTAGTTGCATCGCTGGAAGTGGTGGCATTTAAACCGACTCCCCCCTGAGTTTCGACGATTTGCCCGTATTCGTTGCGTTGGACGAATTTCTCGGACTCTGCCTTAGTTTTTTGAAATTCTTCCGTTAATTTAGCCACTTCTGCGCTTTTACCCGCTTTTTTGGCCGCTTGCAGTTCTTTGTCTATAGCTTCAAGGCGATCGAGGACTTTTTTCTCGCTAAGATAATCGGTAGTACCGATGGTTTTTGTGCCTTTAAAGGCTAAATGTTCCAAAAAGTGAGCAACTCCTGTTTTACCGTCCGGTTCATCGGCACCTCCCACATCCGCATAGGTGACAAAGGAAATAACCGGGGCATCGCGATTTTCTAGGATAATGAATTTTATTCCGTTATCGAGGCGAAATTCGGTAATTTTTTGTTGAAATTGCTTAAGGTAGGGGGTAATCGATTGCACATCGGCTGATTGCTCTTTCGCTTGGGCAAGAAGGGGTGAGAAACTCCCAAAACCCCAAAACAAAAGGAAAGCGACCCAAAAGCCGATTACAGCCCGATAATAGGGGTTATTTTTAATGATCATAGATAGTTTTATCAGGTATCGTGGGAGCGAGAGATCGATCGCTATCTTCGATCTTAGCAGTCGATTGTCAGGAGATGGGAAGTGGGAAGTGGGAAGTGGGGAAGTGGGGAAGTGGGAAGAATAAATAAAAATAATTTCCTGACTCCTGACTCCTATCTCCTGACTCCTGTGTTTTAGACAAAAAATCTCCCCCTAAAGAGGAGAGAAGTCAAAAAAAGCACGAATAACAATGGGGGGAGGCGATTTTTATAGGTCGCCACCACGAAAAGCTAGTAGGAAAATGACAAAGGGGCCAGCTAACATGATTAGCGCCACGAAGGTGAGTTGAAAAATGGGTTCTAAATTGAGAGCCGCAAATAATTCCATGATGTCTCCTAACCTGTTTACAATGATTGTGAACTACTCTCAAGGTCGTTGAGAGCTTCCTGCTTCAATGGGATGCGCTTTCTACCTCGAAAGATAGCAAGTCTTACCTTCCCGACCTAGGCTGGAGTCCTAGTTCCTAAGACCCATACTTTTTCTTGCAACACGACCCTTTGAGCTTGTTTATCGCATAAGGAATAGTGGTCAAGATATATTTGTTAGAGCATCGGTTTTTGAGAATTGTCTATATACTGGTGAGCATTCATCCCTGTTGGTGAGCTTGTCGAACCATCGCACTAAGCGCGAGGGACTTCTGCTGACACTAAGTTAAAGGCTAATCTGGTCAAAACCATTGTCTATCATACAGGGGATGATTCGCTGGTTTTCCTGATTCGATACAAAAATACATAAAGTTTTGTTGCAATTCTGAATTTTCCCGCTTTCCTATTTCCTTCCCACTAGGGGCAATCTCAATGTTCAACTCTCTGGCCACATCTCCCGACTCGTTAACCCGGATTTATACTGGTTTTCAGGCACTCTCGGATCCCCTGCGACTGCAAATTCTGCAACTTTTGCGACATCAGGAATTATGCGTCTGTGAATTGCGCGACCATCTTGATATCGCCCAATCTAAATTATCTTTTCACCTAAAAACGCTAAAAGAAGCCAATTTAGTCCGCAGTCGTCAAGAGGGTCGTTGGATCTACTACAGCCTAAATCTATCTCAATTTCTTCTCCTAGAAGAATATCTATCCGAATATCGTCGTTTTAGTTCCCTCGTCCCCGCTCGTTTCTGCGAGGAAAATAAGTAACCAATCAAGATTTTTAGAAATATTAAAGCTTTATAACTAGCTTTTCCTCTTGACATATCAACTTTTTTTGAAATAATAAAGGTGGATTACCCAATCTCCCATTATTCTCTTTCCACCTTTGTGCGATGACTAATCAAATCAATCCTAAAGCCGCCAAAGCTGGCGGTAGTCTTAGTATTTTTGAAAAATACCTTACCCTTTGGGTTATTTTCTGTATTTTGGCGGGAATTGCCCTCGGTCGGTTATTTCCGGACGTAGCGCAGACTTTAGATGCCATGAGTATCTATAACGTTTCTATTCCGATCGCCATCTGTCTTTTCTTCATGATGTATCCGATCATGGTTAAGATCGACTTTTCTCAAGCTCTTCGGGCTGCCCGTACTCCCAAACCAGTTATTTTAACTTTAGTGGTTAATTGGCTGATCAAACCCTTTACCATGGTGGCGCTGGCTCAATTTTTTCTCGGCTGGCTGTTTCTGCCTTGGTTGAGTCAAACGGAGATTATCCGAGGACAGACGGTAAGTTTAGCTAGTTCCTACACTGCTGGAGCTATTTTACTAGGAATTGCTCCCTGTACGGCCATGGTCTTGATGTGGGGCTATCTTTCCTACAGTAACCAGGGTCATACCCTAATTATGGTAGCAGTCAATTCCCTAGCGATGCTTTTTCTCTACGCTCCTCTAGGTAAATGGTTACTGGCAGCTAATAATTTTGTAGTCCCCTGGCAGACCATTGTTTTTTCTGTGTTAATCTACGTTGGTTTACCGCTTATTGCCGGTATCTATAGCCGTCACTGGATTTTTAAACATAAAGGACGGGCCTGGTTTGAATCGCGTTTTCTTCACTATCTCAGTCCTGTGGCAATCACTGCCTTATTGTTAACCTTAATCCTCCTCTTTGCTTTCAAAGGCGATTTAATTGTTAGTAATCCCCTGCATATTTTCCTGATTGCTATTCCCCTGTTTATTCAAACTAATCTGATTTTTTTTCTTAGTTATGTGGCCGCTCTCAAACTCAATTTAGTTTACGAAGATGCGGCTCCCGCTGCTTTAATTGGTGCTAGTAATCATTTTGAGGTAGCGATCGCCACTGCGGTGATGTTATTCGGATTGAATTCGGGGGCTGCTTTAGCGACAGTAGTGGGGGTATTGATTGAAGTACCTGTGATGTTAATGTTGGTAGAATTCTGTAAAAAAACCGCCTTTTGGTTTCCCAGAGATCCAGAAAAAGCCACCCTTCTCGATCCTCGTTGCTTGAGTCCTTACAAATAATTATTCACCATGATCCAATCGACTCACAAACCGAGAATTCTTTTTCTGTATGGCTCTTTACGGCCACGTTCCTACAGTCGTTTACTAGCAGAAGAAGCGGCCAGAATTATCACTGAATATGGGGCAGAAGTGCGCTTTTTTGATCCGCGTGAATTGCCGATTTATGGCAGTGTTCCCGATACTCATGCCAAAGTACAGGAATTACGAGAATTAAGTCAATGGTCTGAGGGTCAAGTCTGGTCATCTCCCGAACTTCACGGCAATATTAGCGGCATTATCAAAAACCAAATTGATTGGATTCCCTTAAGTATTGGTGCGATTCGTCCCACTCAAGGCCGCACTTTAGCAGTCATGCAAGTAAGCGGAGGTTCCCAATCTTTTAATGCGGTTAATACTCTGCGAATTCTTGGTCGTTGGATGCGAATGTTTACTATTCCTAATCAATCTTCGGTGGCTAAAGCTTATCAGGAGTTTAACGAGGATGGCACGATGAAAGATTCCCCCTATCGAGATCGGGTTATTGATGTAATGGAGGAACTTTATAAGTTTACTATTCTCCTGCGAGATCAGGTAGATGATCTGACTGATCGCTATAGTGAAAGGAAAGAAAAAGCCGCCCAAGAAATAGCCACAATTGCCCATAAAGCTATTAATTAAATCAATTTCTAGGAGTTAAAATCATGAAAAAAGTTATGTTTGCCTGTAGAAAAAATTCCTGTCGTTCCCAAATCGCCGAAGGTTTCGCTAAAACTTTAGGCGCGGGTAAAATTGCCGTCACAAGTTCCGGATTAGAAGCGGCCAAAGTTCACCCCGGAGCAATCGAAGTTATGCAGGAAATTGGTATCGATATTACTGACCAAACTTCTAAACCAATTAGGGATTTTAATCCCGAAGATTACGATGCCGTTATCTCCCTATGTGGTTGCGGTGTCAATCTGCCGGAAGGATGGGTTTTACAGGAAATTTTCGAGGATTGGTTAATTGATGATCCCGATGGTCAACCTATCGAAACTTTTCGCCGAGTTCGCGATGAAATTAAGGCTAAAGTTATCGGATTAATCGAGCAGTTAAGTAGGTAGTTGTTAAAAGTTGTCAGACACCCCCCTTATTAAGGGGGGATTAAGGGGGGATCCCCCCGCCTATCGGCACCCCCCTTATCAAGGGGGGCAGGGGGGATCAGAGGGAAAATCTATTTTTAATTTAATTATAACTACTTACTTAAGTTAATTTCCCAAAAAAATCTTCGGCTCTCTTGTGGTTTGTGTGATAGATTTACTGATCGAATCTGTCTTCCTCTCTGTGTTCTTTGTGTCTCTGTGGTTTATCCAACCCAGCTAAACCAAGAGAGCCTTTTTTTCTAGCTTATCCCTTGGGGGAGAAAAATAATAAGGGGAACCACAGTTGATGAAGAATATCTTCATTAATCCGACGCACGGCTAACCATTCCAACATATTAGAACGATGGCAGGTGGCCACAGCGATCGCACTGATATCGTTTTCTTCTGCTGCCGTCAAAACTTCTAATACAGGTGTTCCTGATCGCACTTCGCTCTGTACTTGCAAACCGAGTTTTTCTAGTCGCGCTTGCACCGATTCTAATTCCCGACGGGCATCATTTAAACGGTATTCGGTGACACCGGGATCGCGACTGATATTTTCCACTACCCGGAGGAGAAGACATTGCTCAAAAGAGCCAGGGGAGCGAGTTTGAGCGTATTTTTCTATCTGTTCAATTAGATAAATCGCGTCGGGACTGCCATCGTAGGGAATTAATAAATGTTTCCAGAGATGCTGACAGCGCAGGGCTAATTCATCGTGAGTATAAACTGATAATAATTGCGGTCGGAAAATCAGCAGCGGAATATCGGTAATACCTGCGATCGCTAAACTGGTACTACCGAATAATTTTTCTTGGACAGCACCGCGCATGGGATTTCCCATCAAAATCACGTCGATAGAGTGATGAGCGAGGATTTCCCGCACGGCATCCACGGGACGACGGTTAGAGATTTCGACAATAACTGTCATACCTGCGGGAATATTTGCTAAAGCTGGGGATAATTTTTCTTTGGCTGCGTCAATTTTCGCTTGATCTACGGCAGCTAGGGTGGGTTGTTCCCAAACTGGAATACTGTGGAGGAAGATAACTTGTTTTAAGCCGCTCAGGGCTAAGTGTGGCACACAATGGACAAGACGATGGAGACCATCGAAAAGATCTGTACAGATCAAAGCGCGCTCGAACATAAATTAACCCCTAGCAATTCGGTTATCCTTCCCTAAGAATAGCTAAAAAGGTGAAGAAATGCGCCCCGCATCCCTAGCTCGTTTCCGCAGAAACCCAGCTGGAGAAAGAGGTCGCCCGCAGGGGTGAAATGAGTTATTGGGAAGCCCAGGGATTAGAATCTAGACCCCACTGGTGTTTGAGAAAAGCTTTGTACATATTTTCTCTGACCATCATTTGTTCGTAGAGCTTGATCAGGAAATCCTGCGCTTGCTCCTGACTCATTTTTTCTACCTGAGTCTGAAAAGAACGAATGTTGAACTGTTGTTCTAAGGAAAGTTCGATCGGTTGAGACATGGTGTTCCTCCTCGATGAAGACAGTGGTTGATAACAAGCGAGATGGGTGATGGGTATCACCTTTTTTAACTAATGTAACAAATACTTGACAAAGTGTCAATGTATCTGTAAAGGGGGTTTTGCTTTTTCCCTCCCGTTAGCTAGGATACCCCGCCGCCAAAAGGAAAGAAGCATATAATGATACATTTAGCAAGAGTTTTAATAAAATTTTGCTTACTGTGAACAAATACTTAAGTAGTTATACTTATTTTTTCCATGGCAGCCCGGAGCGAGAGAAAATATTTGACAAATTGTGTAAACATTCTGTAATAATCGAAGAGAGCGACATAAATCGGGTAAGTTGAATGGTTAGCCCTGTTAAAAGCTAAAAACGTAACCCCTAGATTCCGTCCCTCTCGTTGAAATCGTTAAGGATAGTCGAAATTGACGGCCACAGCCGCTATCGTGCAGAAACTACAAGCTTATCGCTGGGAAACATCCTCCTTAGCTCTGTTTGCCTTAAAAAAATCAGGATACAGGCACGGAATGTCGCACAAGTTTTTACCTAAAATGTCGGATGAATGCCCCCGCTACATTTTTCGACAAGATACTCAGCTTTGCGGGGGATGAAATCCGACCAGAATATCAACCGCAGAGCATCGGTTTAATTCCACCATCTGTGGGTAAACTGTGTTATAATT
>NZ_JAPZSZ010000263.1:0-13358 GCF_027532095.1 Microcystis sp. LE19-195.1E | reverse complement strand
GTGGAGAGCTTTGTTGTAAACTAATCTTACACAGCCCAATGTGCGCCGCAATAGCGACTCTTGTGTTGGTGTGGGGTAAAATCGAAACGAATAGGCTTTTTCCATGTCTCACATTTTAGCATATATTTCGTAAACGATGCTAATATTTAACAGTAAAGCCGTCGTAGAACGACGGGGTTTCAGACCCAAATTTTCGATGATTGGGAAAAGCCCTCGGTGAGCGTGGGACGAATAGTACGGCTCCTAGGAGCGAGGATAGAGTCCACTGTTTAGAGCTTAGGGATTATCTGTGAAAAACTGGCTTAATTAAGCTTGCACAGGCGTTTTGCGCCATGTTCGACCTTGAATAGTCGTGTGGAATTGCCAATTAGCTACGGTTTCTGGATAATCGCCCCGATAGTGACCGCCTCGGCTTTCTGCTCGTAATAAGGCACTTTCCAGAATTAAGTCGGCGATGTCTAGAAGATTTAATGTCTCGATCGCTATTCTTATTTCTAACTGCACCGAGGGACACAAAAATAATTGTCCTTTGTCGGGGAGAAGATTCTGGAGAAATTGGCCTATCTTTAAGGAATGTAACTGTTGTTTCCACTGTTGCACCCGTAGGATAGCAATTTCTAACTCATTTTGAAATCGGCAAATTCCCGCATTTTCCCACATTAAAATCGGTAATTCTCTCCGTACTTTTTGCCAGTCTTCCTGTTCTTCCTGCCAGTTTTCCGCAATTTCTAAGGGTTTTTCGGGTCTTTTCCCACGAAAGTTTTCTGGCTCTAGACCTATTTCAACTAAATTTGCCGCAAAGACAATACATTCCAAGAGAGAATTACTGGCTAAACGATTGGCTCCATGAACACCTGTACTAGATGCTTCGCCGATCGCATACAAACCGGATAGAGAAGTGCGGGCGTTTAAATCTGTGGCCACTCCTCCCATCCAATAGTGAGCGGCGGGGGCGACCGGAATCACATCCTCAAGCACATTAATGCCCCATTTTTGACAGATGCGGATAATATTAGGAAAACGATAACGCAGACGCTCCGGTTCGATTGGTCTTAAATCTAGATATACTTTGGCATGGGCGGGATCGTCGGAGGTTTTTTGCAAATGGCTAAAAATCGCCCGACTCACCACATCCCGGGGGGCCAATTCTCCGGCCGGATGGTAATCGAAGGCAAAACGCCGCCCCCGGTCATCAATTAAATGCGCTCCTTCGCCGCGCACCGCTTCACTAATTAAAAACCGCGGTGCCCCCGGCACAGTCAAAGCGGTGGGGTGAAACTGAAAAAATTCCGGGTCGCGAATCACTGCCCCAGCACGCCAAGCCAGGGCGACTCCATCCCCGGTGCTAACGGCGGGATTAGTGGTTTGGGCGTAGACTTGACCGCCGCCTCCCGTAGCCAGAATGACTGCTTGCGCTCGCAGCCAACAGAGATGATCTTGATGGAGTAAACAAATACCTTGACAGCGTTGCCCTTCCGGGTCAAGCCAGAGTTTCAGCGCAATCGCTTGGGGAATAATGGTAATATTGGGGCGTTCGACCACTTTTTCCATCAGGGTACTGACGATCGCTCTCCCCGTGCGATCAGCTGCGTGCAGCACCCTGGCCTGGGAGTGGGCAGCCTCAAGAGTGCGGGCTAAGTCGTCTCCAGAGCGATCAAAACTAACCCCCAACCGCACCAAATCAGCGATCGCTTGGGGGGCTTTCTCGACTAAAAACTGCACGGCATAGCGATCGCATAAGCCTGCTCCAGCTTTCAGGGTATCTTCTAAATGGAAAACGGGGGAATCCTGCGGGGACGTGGCCGCCGCAATTCCTCCCTGCGCCCAATCACTAGCCCCAGTTTTTAAATCTTCTTTGGTAATTAAACCCACCTTCAAGTTAGGGGGTAAACACAGCGCGGCATACAATCCCGCCGCTCCCGATCCCACCACTAAAACATCTTGATAACTCGGCAGTTGCGAGGAAACGACCATTGAGGGATGAATTGATAAATTCTATTCATTCTAGCATTCCATTTCTCTATAGCTCTGGCAAAAATCGCCAGTCTTTCCTTGGGGCAGTATGCCAGATTCTTTTTTTTGCCCCTTGCCTTCAGAAGCTGATCACTGAAAAAGGTGAGCGATCGCTCACCTTGGAATTTTTTTAAAACCGCAATTAACTGGATTTAGTAAACTCCGGGGTTAAAACGGTCATCACCCTCGATAAATTCTTTAGAAGGCTCAGTAACGGTAAATTTCTCCAGATTAGCCTGTAAACGCTCTTTTTGAGTGGCCGAGAGTCCGGGGATATTGAGGACATCTTCCACTTCTTGGTAGGGGGCGTTTTTGATGATTTTACCGGCTAAATTGGGATAGAAACCTCTCAAGTCCCGGAAATCGCGAATATCACTGTTATTGAGGTCGATTTTCGCCCCAAATTCTGTGGTTAGTTTGGCATCGGCCGCATTTAAGACCGCCACAGGAAGAGAAGGAAGGGCGATCGAGGTGAGATTGAGAGCTTGAGCAGGAACTTTGCCCCAAAAACTCCCGATAATCAAGGCAATTACCGCCAGCAGACGAACAAGATTCTTCATTGCAGTTGTGGTCTCCTAAAACCAAGGCAAATTAACGATCAGGACAAGAAATTAAGCCGTCAGCTTTCCGACTAGGCATAGGGTGGGTAGTTGGGATTTGCCACCGCAGCCTAGCTATTAGCTGAACGCTGATACCTAGTTAAAAAAGTTATATCATGCCATTAGACCAGATCATAACCTAGTTTGCCCCCCTAGGGGAAGGGTTTTGCGGTTTTGGGGTTTGATCACAAAGAACAAGTTGGTTAGGAGAATCTAAATCGCTAAAACCCTTTTCTGGCAAAGACTTTCCTGCTGCCATCTGGCGGCTGCTACAGTTGAATTTCCCTATTTCCCTATCTCCCCACTTCCCCCATTTCCTCAATCCCCTATCCCCTAACCCAATTATTATAAATCCCTAAAATTATCAATGACGAACAGCACTCCTATGGCATCATAAACTGTTGCTTGTCTTGAAATACATAATAAGGAAGACACAATTATGGCTCTCCAATTGGGTGATATCGTTCCAGATTTTACACAAGATTCTAGTGAAGGTCCGATTTCTTTTCACCAGTGGGTAGGAGATAGCTGGGTGGTGCTGTTCTCGCACCCGGCTGATTATACCCCCGTTTGTACCACGGAATTAGGTACGGTGGCTAGTCTTAAGTCAGAATTTGAGCGACGCAATGTGAAAGTGATCGCTTTGAGTGTGGATAGTGCCGAATCCCATCGGGGTTGGATTAATGACATCAACGAAACTCAAAACACTACCGTTAACTATCCGATTATCGCCGATGGCGATCGCAAAGTGTCGGATCTCTACGGCATGATTCACCCTAATTCCCTCAATAATCTGACGGTACGTTCGGTGTTTATCATCGATCCCAACAAAAAATTACGTTTAACCATTACCTATCCTGCCAGCACGGGACGCAATTTTAACGAGATACTGCGGGTGATTGACTCCCTGCAGCTCACCGATAACTATCAAGTGGCTACCCCCGCTAACTGGACCGACGGCGGCGATTGTGTGGTGGTTCCCTCTATTCCCACTGAAGAAGCTCGTAGCAAATTCCCCAAAGGAGTTGAAGAAATCAAACCCTATCTACGCATGACTCCCCAACCTAATAAGTAATTAGTGATGGGTAATCGGTGAACCATATCCTGGAAAACTGACAATCCAAAAACCATAAAATCTTGAGCGAGGGTTGGCTATCCGTTAAAACGGATGCTACCCCTGGCAACAGGGGATTTATCTCCCTTTATCATTTATTGGTTTGATTGTCAATATATTTTTTCATAGTTTCCCTAGATGTGTTACCGGCAGTAGTGCCGAAAAGCAATTTCTTGGCTGGGTTAAAGACAATTCATCGACATCTATCTTAACTATAAGTTAAATTAATATTTAACAAAAATCGGCTTAAGGCTAAAAAAACAATGAACATTATGGCTCCAAATGCTTAGTAGTGCTTAGTTTAGCTAGATTGTAGATCGATGAAATTATCTAGAGATCGAGCAAGGAGCGTCAAGAATTCTGGGTTAGATATATAAGTAAATTTTATTTTAAGTTTATTTAAGACTGTCATTACTAATGCAAGGCTGAGTCAGGCAGATTTTCCCGTAGTATCAAAAATGAAACTCGCTCGCATCGTTCACTCTGACTGCGAGCGAGAGGCAATTGTAGAGACTGCCGCTTTCACTAGCATTTAATTAAGAGGAACAACCGATGGCAACTTATCAAGTCACCCTAAAAACACCCGATGGCGATCAGACAATTGAGGTTCCCGATGATGAGTACATTCTCGATATAGCTGAAGAAGCAGGACTGGACTTACCCTATTCCTGCCGTGCGGGAGCTTGCTCCACCTGTGCCGGTAAACTTGTATCCGGTAGCGTTGATCAATCCGATCAATCCTTCTTAGATGACGATCAAATTGAAGCGGGTTATGTCCTCACCTGCGTCGCCTATCCTACCTCTGACTGTGTGATCCTCACCCACCAAGAAGAAGCAGCTTTAAAGTAATCTCTCTCAAGATCGTCAGAAAACTCCCTTTAAGTGCTATCTATGGTGCTTAACGGGAGTTATTTTATGGCTCAAAAATTTTTTCCCTAAACACTTGTGCGTTTTAGCTAAGGGTGCTATGATTGTTAATCGTGGAATTAATGGGTCGGTGCCCGAGTGGTTAATGGGGGCGGACTGTAAATCCGTTGGCTACGCCTACGCTGGTTCGAATCCGGCCCGGCCCACCACGATCAATGCCCGTGTAGCTCAGTGGTAGAGCACACCCTTGGTAAGGGTGAGGTCATGAGTTCAATCCTCATCACGGGCTTTTTCTTACCTGCTCATTCTCAATAAACCGTTGAAGGATGAGATTAAGTAGGGTCTCCTGAATAAATCTAAAAACCTTGTTGGATAATATTTTTAGGCTTTTTTGAAATCAAAAAGTACCGGCCATTGGAGGGATCGGGGGGTAAATTTAGGGACTTTTTCCCTGAAAATTAGGTAATTTACCCGATGAAAATGGGTAAAACCCCACACCCCACACCCCACACCCTACACCCTGCCCCTAGGAAAAACTTTTTCAGCAGACCCCAATTAGTCCTCGATCGCCTAAAATAGTCAAAATTACCTTATTTGTTGGCTCATGTCTCCCCTGGACAACATCGCTAAACTGTCTCACCTCACCCGCAGAGATGTTCAGAAAAATTGGTTTATCGCTACAGCAGCGGGAAAACCAATTCAACCCGTCACCCTCAATGAAAAACAATACATTATTTGGCCTGCCGGCAGACAAATCCAATATCTAACTCAAAAAATTATTGTCCCCGAACATTTAGCCGGTTATCCTTTAGAGGGAATGGAACTGAGATTAATCTTAACTTGGTGGGCGGAAGATGTCAAAATTTATGTTAATAATCAATTTATCCAAGCAGGAGACCTCTTTGATTCTTCCACCCGCATTTTACTTTCCAACTCGGTCTCTACTGGTCAAGAAATTCTTGTTACTCTCCGTTTAGTCAGTCCCAATCATGATATTGGTGGTTTGATGAAATCGCAGTTAATCTATGAATATAGCCAAGCTATCGATCCTAGTTTTGTTGCTGATGAATTAACCATTCTCCATAATTATCTGCAAACTTTTTATCCTGAAAACTTAGCGGCTTTTACCGCTACTCTCGATAATATTGACTGGGATAATGTCACCAACAAAGATAAATTTAATCAATCCCTAGAATCAATTCGTCAATCCCTACAACCCCTCGCTCAACCTCTCAAAGAACGCAGTTTTCATCTTCTCGGCCACGCACATTTAGATCTGGCTTGGTTGTGGCCGTTGGCAGAAACTTGGCAAGTGGCAAAAAACACTTTTATCTCGGTTTTAAACCTGCAAAAAGATTTTCCTGCCCTCATATTTGGTCATTCTAGCCCCCTAATTTACGAATGGATAGAAAAACATCATCCTGACCTGTTTCAAGCAATGCTAGAGGCATATAAAGGGCAATCTTGGGAACTTTTGGGCGGGATGTGGGTAGAACCAGAAGTCAATTTAATTTCTGGGGAATCCCTATTTCGACAACTACTTTATGGACAAAAATATTTTCAAGAAAAATTTGGACAAATCACTGAAACTGCTTGGCTACCGGATACCTTTGGGTTTCCCTACCAATTGCCGCAAATTCTTAAATCCTTTGGCATAAAATATTTTGTAACCGGGAAACTACATTGGAATGATACGACTAAATTTCCCCACGGTTTTTTCTGGTGGCAATCTCCCGATGGCAGTAAAATTCTTTCCCTAATGTCTCCTCCCAATGTTGCCGGAGTTATGGATACTAATCCAATTATTATGACCGATCATGCTCTCAATTGGGAACGGCAAACCGGATTAAAAGATATTTTTTGGCTGCCAGGTGTTGGCGACCATGGCGGCGGTCCGACTCGTGATATGTTAGAGGTGGCCCAACGTTGGCAAAAATCTCCTTTTTTCCCCCAGTTAAAATTTAGCCAAGCAACAACTTATCTGAACAGTCTGGAGACAAGTAATCTCCCTATCTGGGATGATGAATTATATCTAGAATTCCATCGCGGTTGTTATACTACCCACGCTGACCAAAAGGCCTATAATCGTTACTGTGAAATCCTCTTGTATCAAGGAGAATTATGGTCTTCTCTGGCTAATATCTTACTAGAGATTCCCTATCCGAAAGTTGAGATAGAATCGGCATGGAAAAAGGTTTTATTAAATCAGTTTCACGATATACTGCCTGGTACTTCTATACCCGAAGTCTTTAGGGATGCCAATCAGTTATGGCAGCAAGTTATCACCACAGGTGAAGCAATTTTAGATCAAGCTTTACAAGCAATTGCCACTCAAATTAATTTACCTAATCCCCCCCATCCTCAAGCAAAACCTTTTCTAGTTTTTAATTCTCTTAACTGGGAAAGATCCCAGGTTATCTCTTTAGCTGTAGAATCTGTAAATTGCTCGGTTTATGACTTAAATAATTGTCTCTGTCCTTCGCAATTATCCCACGACAATCAACTGTTATTTATCGCTGAAAATATTCCTGCTGTGGGTTATAAGTTATTTTGGTTAGTTGCCAATCAGCAAGCAACCGAGAAAAATTTAACTAACTGCCAATTTATTTTAGATAATGGCTTGCTTAAAGTTACTATTAACTCGGAAACGGGGGATATAGATAGTATATTTGATATAATTAATCAAAAAGAAATCCTGCAAGCTGCGGGGAACCAATTACAGGGATTTAAAGATCAAGGGCAATATTGGGACGCTTGGAATATCGATCCGAATTATCAACAATATCCCTTATCTAAAACAGTATTAAAATCGATCGAATGCTTAGAATGTGGTCCCTTGCGCTGGCAGATTCGCGTGATCAGAAGTTTAGCTGATTCGGAATTTTGTCAAGATTATATCTTAGAAAAAGATTCTCCTATTCTCCAGATTAAAACTATTGTTAATTGGCAGCAAGAACATACTTTAGTAAAAACCGCTTTTCCTCTCACCCTAAACAGCGATTTTACCACCTATGAAATTGCCTGTGGTGCGATCGAGCGTTCCCACGAACCAGAATCACCAAAATGGGAAGTTTACGGTCATAAATGGGCGGATTTAACCGATACAGAGGCAAACTACGGGGTGAGTCTTTTAAATAATAATAAATATGGCTATGATGCTACTAACCGGCAACTGCGATTAACTCTGTTGAGAAGTCCCCGATGGCCCGATCCCGAGGCGGATCTGGGGAAACAAGAATTTACCTATGCAATATATCCCCATCAAGGTAACTGGAAAACGGCGAAAACTGTCCATCACGCTTGGCAGTTAAACTTACCTGTCACCGTTGTTTTTATTACTAATTCTTATCGATCAAACCAGTTGCCACCCGTGGCACAATGGTTAAAATTATCGGCCGATAACTTAATTTTAATGAGTTTCAAACAAAGTGAAACATCCTTTCGGGGTTGGGTAATGCGCGTTTATGAATGTCAGGGAGAAAACGCTGTTATTGATTGGCAAAATCAATTACAATTAACAATAAAAGAATCGATCGACGGTTTAGAAAGAGCGATCGATCCTGTTGAGCAACTTTCTCCTTGGCAGATAGCCACATGGTTATTAAAGAATTAATCTTCGTGATCTTCAAAAGGATCGCTTAATTCTGCTGCTGGCGGCCCAAAAGCGGTATAAAGAGCTAAAACGGTAATCCCCACCAAAGCGGCAGCGATCGAAATACCCAAAATTGTTGCAGTTTCCATAAAATAAAATTTGCTTAGATACAGTCTGTATCTTATCTTAACAAAATATAACCGATCTCGCCGTCGATAGCGATCGCTAATCTGGCCAGTTGCATTGCTGTTATCTCATGCCCGATAATGCTGAAAGGATCAACTAAATAGCGATCAAACTAAACCAGAAAAATTATTATGAAGAAACTCCTACAGGGACTAGAAAAGTTCCAGAGTGGTTATTTTGATGAACATCGGCAATTATTTGAGCAACTCTCCCACGGACAAAAACCGAGAATACTGTTTATTACCTGTTCCGATTCCAGGATCGATCCTAACCTAATTACCCAAGCGGAGGTGGGGGAATTATTCGTAATTCGTAATGCGGGAAATATAATTCCTCCCTACGGGGCAACCAATGGTGGTGAAGGTGCATCTATAGAATATGCTATCAACGCTCTCGGCATCGAGCAAGTGATTATCTGCGGTCACTCCCATTGTGGAGCGATGAAAGGTTTATTAAAATTGCAGAGTCTGGCCGATGAAATGCCTTTAGTTTACGATTGGTTAAAGCAAGCAGAAGCTACTCGACGTTTAGTTAAGGATAATTACAAAGAACTAAAAGGAGAAGAACTGATCGAGGTGACAGTAGCAGAAAATGTTCTCAATCAGTTAAGTAATTTGCAAACCTATCCAATTATTCGTTCCCGATTACATCAGGGTAAATTGTCCCTACACGGTTGGATTTTTCGGATTGAAACCGGCGAAATTTTCGCCTATGATCCCATCCTACACGATTTTGTCGCTCCCCATAGTAAAATTACCCATCCCGAACCAGAAGACAATTTACCCCCTAGTCGTCACCTTCCCAATAGTCATCCCTTCAAGATTTCTGAGGATTATATCCGGACTAATGCGGACGTAAAAAAAGCGACTCCTGCGGTTAATACTGTGGCGAAAAAGAATGGCTCCTCAACCCAAAAACCGGGCTATAATTATTTAGACCCCTCCCAAGCTGATCGCATTTATCGCGGTTCGAGAAGTTAATTAGGGATTAGAGAAATTCTCTAGAGATGTGCTTATTACCGTCTCTAGAGTGGCAGTTAAGGGCAAGAGCCTTCCCGGTTGATAATGACCGTAATCCGGGACAATCACCCTAACATCTGGTGACAGCATCGGCAAGTCAGCAACGCTCAGTGTTAGGAAAGCTAATAGCTATTGCTTTTTACTCAAAAAATATGGTATGATGGAAAACTGTCAGTTTTACGAAAGCCGATGAAAACGGAAGAGATTATCAAATCAATCGAAGCCGAGTATCTCAAGAGCGATCTGCCCATTATCCATGTCGGTGACACGATCCGGGTAGGGGTGCGAATCGTTGAAGGAGATAAAGAGCGGATTCAGCCCTACGAGGGCATTGTCATCGCCAAACGCCATGGCGGTATCAACGAAACGATTACAGTACGCAAAGTCTTCCAGGGTGTGGGAGTAGAAAGAGTCTTCCTGCTCCACTCGCCGCGGGTTGCCAGTATCAAGATCATCCGTCGTGGTAAAGTACGTCGGGCGAAACTCTACTATCTGCGCGATCGGGTTGGCAAAGCCACCCGGGTACAAGAACGTTTCGATCGCCCTCTCTAAAAATTTTCCGGCGACAGCCTAACCAAGAAAGTTGCTCAATCGCCAACAACTACGCTATAATAAATAAAGGCCTTAAAAAAGCCAAATAGTTTAGCGAATGGGCGCTCTTAGTTCAGTTGGTAGAACGCAGGTCTCCAAAACCTGATGTCGGGGGTTCAAGTCCTCCAGGGCGCGTTTGGTAATCACCAAGCCGATAACTGCAAAGGACATGATCTAAATGTCTGGGGGTTAGTGTGGGTTGTCCGGTGAAAATGATAAGTTAAGGATAGCTTGAGTATCATTTTAAGGAGTAGCGATCGTGGCCAAAAAAGAAACCCTAGAAAAAGACACGAGCGACAAGAAAGAGGGAAGCTCCTTTCAGGTCAAGGAATTCGTCAATGAAACCAAAGAAGAACTCGCCAAAGTCGTCTGGCCTTCCCGTCAGCAACTTTTGAGTGAATCAGCGGCCGTGATGTTAATGGTGACTTTGGTAGCCACTCTCATCTATCTGATTGATAAATTCTTTGCCTGGGGTGCGGGAAAGGTGTTCCCATGAGTCTAGAAGAAGAACAGTTTCCCGAAGAAGTCAATCTCAGCAACCTACCGAAAAAACCCCGTTGGTATGCCGTGCAGGTGGCTTCTGGTTGTGAGAAACGGGTCAAAGCTAATTTGGAACAGCGCATCCACACCCTCGATGTGGCCGATCGCATTCTGCAAGTCCAGATTCCCCAAGCGGCCACCGTCAAAGTCCGCAAGGATGGTTCACGGCAACATGGTGAGGAAAAAGTCTTCCCCGGTTATGTCCTGATCAAAATGATCATGGATGATGACGCTTGGCAGGTGGTAAAAAACACCCCCCACGTGATCAACTTTGTCGGGGCCGAACAAAAGCGCCACTACGGACGCGGCCGCGGTCACGTCACCCCGCTACCCTTGAGTATGTCAGAAGTCGATCGCATCTTCAAACAAGCTCAGATTCAAGAACCCGTCGTCAAAATCAATATGGAAGTTGGCGATCAAATCTTGGTTCTATCTGGTCCATTTAAGGACTTTGAAGGGGAAGTGATCGAAGTTAGTCCCGAGCGCGGCAAACTCAAGGCCCTGCTCTCCATTTTTGGTCGGGATACCCCGGTCGAATTGGAATTTAATCAAGTCGAAAAACAAAACTAAATCATGGCTAAAAAAGTCGTCGCAATTATTAAACTAGCTTTACCTGCTGGTAAGGCTAACCCTGCTCCTCCCGTGGGTCCTGCTTTAGGTCAACACGGGGTGAATATTATGGCGTTTTGTAAAGATTACAACGCTAAAACCGCCGATCAGGCTGGGATGATCATCCCTGTGGAAATCTCCGTTTTTGAGGATCGTAGTTTTACCTTTGTCCTCAAAACTCCCCCCGCTTCCGTTCTCATCCGCAAAGCGGCCGGTGTGGAAAGAGGTTCCAACGAACCCAACAAGAAATTTGTCGCCACCATTACCCGCGACCAATTACGGGAAATCGCCCGGACTAAAATGCCCGATCTTAACGCTAACGACATCGAAGCGGCCATGAATATTGTGGCGGGAACGGCCAGAAATATGGGTGTCAAGATCTCAGACTAAATCTTATTTCGGGGAGAAGTTAAGCTTCGTTATTACCCAAGGAGCAACAAATCAGATGGTAAGAAAAGTTTCACGACGTTTGCGAGATGCCCAGGCTAAGGTAGAAAATAAAGCCTACGAGCCATTAGAGGCACTGACATTATTAAAGGAATTAGCGACGGCGAAATTCGACGAAACCGCCGAAGCTCATATTCGTTTAGGTATCGATCCTAAATATACCGACCAACAACTGCGGACAACGGTAAGTTTACCCAAAGGAACCGGACGCACGGTGCGAGTAGCGGTCATTACTCGCGGGGAAAAGGTACAGGAAGCGAACAACGCCGGGGCCGATATCGTTGGTTCGGAAGAATTAATCGAAGAAATCGCCAAGGGGATGATGGATTTCGAGGTTTTGATCGCCACCCCCGATATGATGCCGAAAGTGGCTAAATTAGGTCGTCAACTCGGTCCGCGGGGTTTAATGCCTTCACCGAAAGGGGGAACCGTAACCACGGATTTAACGGGGGCAATCGCTGAGTTTAAAGCGGGTAAATTGGAATTCCGGGCTGATCGCACCGGTATCGTTCACGTTCAATTTGGTAAAGCTTCTTTTAGTGCCGAGGATTTGTTAATCAATTTGAAAGCTTTACAGGAAACGGTGGACAGAAACCGGCCTTCCGGGGCCAAGGGGCGTTACTGGCGTACAGTTTACGTTTCTTCCTCCATGGGGCCATCGATTCAAGTGGATATTAGCACCCTGCGGGATCTGAAATTAGCAGAAGGTTAATGACAGTTATTTTTTCTGAAAAAGCCTCCAAGTAATTGGGGGTGTTTTTTGGGGATTTTATCTATTCTAAGATCATTGATTTTCATTTTTGGGTTCTTCTATAATCAATACAGCATGATATTGTCCTTCTTTTAAATTTGAGGGAACTTGTACGGTTAATTGACCTTCATTGTTAACGAATGCTTCAACTTCAATGGTTTTCATGTTAACATATCTCTCTTCATTTTCTGCTATAATCTTAACGGTAGAAGCATCCTTATCTGCTAAAGACCGAGCATACTTTCCTCTGACTGCACTTTTTAAATGAGACTCCGTTAAAACCTCAGAATAATCATCTAACATTTCATCATCATTGATGGGATCATTCATTACTTTGTTCATAGATTTTTCTTTCATGTTTAGTTACTCTCCTAGCACTAATGATTCTGATGTTTTCTTGTCTTTCAGCATGAACAACTAAAAGCAAGCGGTTTTGACTAGAATAACCAATTGTCAAAAAACGATCTTCTAAGATTGAATGAGTAGGATCATCTAAAGTCAAAGAATAGGTATCTTCAAATACAGTTTTAGCCTCATTAAAAGAAATATCGTGTTTTCTCAGATTTATCTTAGCTTTATCTTCATCCCATTCAAAATTAGTCGTCACCATCTCAATTATACACAATAAATAAAATAAGTGGTATAAAAATCGCCCACCTTACTATGGTAAACCTTTAGTTAACTAAAGTGCGCTCGCCTTTGGCTAGATACTTTCGGGATCGCTCTATCTTGATCTTTATAGATGTTGGAAAAAAAACAATAAATTTGTGATACTGTTATCATTTTGACAAGTTATTGATGCTCTTTCTCAAGAAGATCGTCTATCTCAAGGTCGCGAGAGGACTCCCGTTAAACCGCTACGCAGTTAACGGGAGATGAATCGCGACCAGAATGAAACTAACGCGGTAGGGTTTCCACTTTCGGGGAGTTTTTTTGGTTCTCGACGTATTTTTTTAGTTGTTCGACAGTAACGCCGCCACAACTAGCCACGAAATAACCTCCCGTCCAAAAATAAGGTTTATTGTCGAAA
>NZ_JAPZSZ010000046.1:0-24138 GCF_027532095.1 Microcystis sp. LE19-195.1E | reverse complement strand
GGTGGTCAACTACCTAATTTTCAGGGAAAAAGTACCTGAATTTTCCCCCGATCCCCGCAATGGCTGGCACTTTTTGAGGGGAAAAAAGTCCAAAAGTCTTATCCAACAAGGTTTTTAGATTTATTCAGCAGACCCTAGATAAGTACCCAGATTTTCGGTTTGTGATTGGTCGGTGGATTTCCACGAAGCCTGAAAGTCTCGGTTTTGGTGATAATACAATAGACAGGTTAAAAGAGTTTGTTGCTACTTTGCCTGAGTTTAAAGATGTATTTGATAAGTATGTTTCTCAACTTGTTTCATCAGATCAGTATCGACAGGGGGAACTTAAAAAACTTGCAACTATATTTCCTCAGTTTAAACAAGTGGCTGAACAGCGTATAAAAGAGAATGAAGAAGAAAGAAGAAAAGCAAATGAAAAACGGAGAAAAGATGACGAACTAAGAATAATAGAACTGATGAGCGAACAAAACAAAAGAGAAGAAGCAGGACGATGGTATACTGATACACCATACTAGTGGACTGTTTCAGTTAATTTGGTGTATTAGAAAAATGCCATAAATTCTATAATCTAAGACTTTAAGCCGAAATCTATTGCCCTATTTTAGCTGAAACAGTCCACTACACGCTAACTCAAGCAAATCTCGATTATCTACAAGAATCAGTTGATATTGCGATTCTCAAGATTAAGAAGGAAACCGAGCAAAAAGTAATGAGAGGGTTGTTTTAAGTTTGTATCTGTGCTACTTTTAAAAGTGGTTTTATCATATTTTTTCTGGTTTATTTAGCTTAACTTTTCAAGGAAAAACACCTAGAATATACCATATTTTTCTGGCACTAATTTGTAAAGTAGAGTTGATGCTTAATACTTCTACTGTTACTCTACCTATTGGCGTTTTTCCTGCGATTTCAAAAGTTTTATTATCGACAAGAAAATGTTCTTCCCATTTGTCTATACGAGGATTAAATAAGCGAAATACTTTTTCTGTCACTGGATCAATTCCCTCAATACGAGCTAATTTATGAAGATTGCAAATACGACATGATAGAGCTAAATTTTCTGGTTTATCTTCCCCTTTTTTAGAGAGGGGAACAATGTGATCTACTTCAAAAGCAAGATTAAAAATAATCTCTGGTGCATGACAATATTCACATCTATGTTTTGCCCTTTTCGCAACGAGAGTATATTGGGGATGGGTCATTTCAGTTATCAGTTATCAGTCATAAGTTGTCAGTAATTACTACCTGAAGTCGATAGCTTTAAATCAGTTGAAATCAGAAAAATTTTAATTTTTGTTCCCTTGAAAAGAGATGCTTGTTACCTTTTGCTCTTGATTATAAATTAATCATTATCTTGAATCTGTTTGATGATTCTTTTCCCTCTTTGAATACTTGCTTGTAATTCTTCCTCAATTAAAGCTGTTAATTCTTGCTGTTTTATCGCAGAAAAATCAGTCTCAGAAGCTAGAGATTGATGAAATTCTTCCATCAGTTCTTGTAAACGTTCTTGTTGCTGTTTGCTGAATAAATTATCAGGACGGAAACGCTGTAAAATCACTAATGTCTCACCCATATTTTCACCTTCAGCAATTAAACTTGTTTCCATAAGATCCAGTGCTTGACCTGGAGTCAAACCACTTGTTTCTTGGTTGCCACAAATTGCTTTATATGTCAAGGTTTTTCCTGCAAATTCTGGAACAATTGTGATAGTAGTCATGGTTTAAACAGTAAAGCGAATTTTGCAAGCTCATCCAAAATAATTTGGCTTTTCCATACTTGTTATGCACTTTAACATACTAACCGTAGGTTGACTTGAGCAATAATAACTCTTGTCTGTCAAATATTAGCGACGCTTGAGGGAAACCCAACCACACCAATGTCGTCAAGAATGTTGGGTTTCGCTCAAACCATTGAATCGAGCAGTTTTCTCCTAAGTATTAAATCGCTCAACCCAACCTACAAGCTTCTATCTGATAACTGATAACTGATAACTGATTAAGACTTCACTCCCAAGTTAAAGAAAATCGTTCCCCGACGCACAGAATTTTCGCTACCTTGGCTGCTAATAGTAAGAGAACGCAGATTATTAAATAAAGGCTTAATCGATAATTCTAACACCCGCACGATCGGGAATTTTGCCTCGATTACCGGTTGCAATTGTCGCCAATCGACG
Organism: Microcystis sp. LE19-195.1E; assembly: GCF_027532095.1. Taxonomy (NCBI): domain Bacteria; kingdom Bacillati; phylum Cyanobacteriota; class Cyanophyceae; order Chroococcales; family Microcystaceae; genus Microcystis; species Microcystis sp. LE19-195.1E. Next base: position 21,968 of record NZ_JAPZSZ010000046.1, on the reverse strand, counting down.
TAAAAATAACCATCATTTTCTGCGGGTAAAGCAGTAATTGCCTGTCGAAACTTACCACTACCTAAGATGGGGTTTTTCTGTGCAGATAAAGCTAAACCCATCGCTTCCACAGAACTAGCGATAATTTCATAATTATCGACCCTAGTATGCACTCCCGTCACGATCGTCTCTAGTTGCGCTTTTCCTCCCGGGACCGCCGTGGTTAACTTTGTCCAAGCTGTCACCGTTCGATCGAGTAAAGGCAGATTAACCACATTATAGCCGCGACTGCGGGCCAACTCATCCAAATGCTCGATCGCACTGTCCACCTCTACTCCCATCATCCGTTCCCCTACAAAAACACTATCGGGTTCCATCCCCTTTGAACTAGGCACGAGAGCGAGACTATATTCGCCTCTAACCCAGCTAAAAACGTCTTCAGGCAAATTTAAACCTAAAGGCGACTGGAAGCGGTTTAAGACCTGTGTTATTAATTCCTGTAGGGGACTATCTGCTTCTAACCCCTCCTCTACCTGAGTCCAAAACCGATTTAAATCCCGACTAGCGGCGACTAAAAGGCTATTTTCGCCGATAAAAGATAATGCTCCCACGGGACTAGATAAAATTGGTGCTTGGTCATCCTGTCCTAAGACTCCAATTAAGGCGGTTTGAGCGACTATTCCCCCGGATTTGAGGGTAAAAGCCGTGGCTAATCGTTGTTTTGCTTCGGGACTCTCCGGGACGGGTTGATTAGCGATCCAAGCCGATAAAGGAGGTAAATTGCCGTAAACGATAGCTATACGCGGTTCGGTGATATTTTTGAGGGCTTCTCGGTAATCAGGGCTATTTTTTAGGTTTAAATCCGGTACTTGCACGTTATTAAGTGCCTCGCGCAAAACCTTGATATTATTGGCAAAAAGCACCGTATCACCCACCACGGCACTAGCGAGAAAACGATTATTATCTCCTGCGGTCAAGGGACGTTGATAAATGAGGTTAACTCCCTTGTAGAGTTCAAAAACGAGGTCAAATTTGCCCGAAACCGCCTGTTTTGAGTAGGAAGCTTGCAGAAATTCCTTAGCGCGTTCACCATCTTTACTTTGAATTGCCAAAAGATAACCCGGTTGGATACCATTATCGGTATCGCGATCGAAATCTAGGGAAGTAACAGCGAGGGTAATTTCTTCCCCTAACCAAGGTTTGATTTCCTTTTGATAATTTAATCCCGTTTTACCGAGCAGAGTTTTTTCTAAATCCTTAATTTGTTGGTGGGAACGTCGTCGATTAGCCGGTGTAGCGATTAATTGACCAAAAGACTCTAAACGTTCGGGATTGACCAACAAGGATACCATAACCGGGGCCTGTTTCGGCACAAAAATCGCCGCCGCCGGTTCCCGCAACACCCCACCTTTGAGCAAAGACAGAGGACTATCGGCGAGAATCCAAGCAAAACTGGCTGTAGCGACTCCTAGGAGAATGATTACCGTCGCACCTAAAAGATAGAAAAACGATCGCAATTTCACAACCTTGTCCCGAGATGAACCATTAGCTATTTTAAGCCAGCAATTGACCCAAGAATTTCGATCGCTACAATTCTTACCAGACTGATAACCGATAACTCGCCACCGATAACTAATTTTTACCAGCCTTTTTCCGCTTGAGCGAGGACATAGTTAGCTACAGCTTCGATATCTTCAGCGCTGAGACGACCACCGAAAGCCGGCATCGCCCCCATACCTTTGGTAACTTGGGTAACGATAGCTTCAACGGAATCTTTGCCATATTTAACTAAATCTTCTTTTTTCAGGGTTTTAGCGGCATTAACCACGTTTTTACCGCCCATGTGGCAGGAAGCGCAGTTAGCACTGAAAATCGAAGCCCCATCAGCTAAAGCGGGACGAGCCATACCGAATGTAACCACAGCCAAGAGCAAGCACAGGGAAATTAATAGTCTTTTCACGATTGGTTCTCCTCTATTTCTTAAGAAATTCCCCAACCATGGTCAGAAAAAACCGGTTTTCTTGTCAAAAGACAAGCTGTCAAACTTGGTGTAGAATTAATCAATGGGACAGTTAAAAGCAAACTTTTACTTTTTTGTCAAAAGACAGGCTGTCAAACTTGTCATCTTCCCTCGTGTAAAGGATTAACAAGCATGAAAAAATTAGGTTTATTGTTCGCTACCGTGGCGCTAGTCGTCTCTAGCTTCTTCTTCAACACTGCCTCCGCTGCTGCGGAAACCTTCACGGTGAAGATGGGCGGTGATGCGGGTACACTACAATTTGATCCCCCCGCCCTCACTATTAAAGCAGGAGATACGGTGAAATGGGTCAATAACAAACTTTCTCCCCATAACATAGTTTTCGATAGCGCCAAGGTTCCCGAAGCCCAAGCCAGCAAATTATCCCATAAAGGTCTGGCTTTTTCCGCCGGTGAGTCCTTTGAAAGCACTTTCAGCGAACCGGGTACTTACACCTACTACTGCGAACCCCATCGCGGCGCCGGTATGGTCGGAACGATTACCGTTCAGTAATTATCCGATTTTAGCCAAAAATAACTCGCGGTTAACTGCCGCGGGTTGTTTTTTTGGGGTGTGGGGTGTGGGGTGTGGGGTGTGGGGTGTGGGGAAGTGGGGAAGTGGGGAAGTTGGGTGTGGGGTGTGGGGTGTGGGGTGTGGGGTGTGGGGTGTGGGGAGAATCAATAAAAATAATCTTCTGCCTCCTGCCGGCCGCCTCCTAAGCTTTTACGCATTTAAGTTACATTGACAGCATTACCCTTATTTTTAAGTTTTCTACTCCATTTAATAATCAATCCCCCTTCATTTAAAAGCTGATTGACTACTTTTTCCAGTTCTTCTTTATTTTCAAATTCTCGATTAGCTATGTACTCTTTAGCGGAATGCCACACTAATTCTATTAGGTTGTAATCTGGACTATAAGCTGGTAAAAACTCTAGCCTAATATTGGGCAACTCTTTTTCCACCTGCTCAATAACATCTTTCTTTTTGTGATAACTAGCATTGTCTAATATGATGATAATTTTCGGTCCTTTTTCTCGAAAATCTTCGGGCAGATTTCCCAAGTTTATCCATTCTTGACGAATCTCTTCATGAAGTTTCTTTAATTGTTCATGGAAAGTTTCTGAATTTCCTTTTTTGATCATAAAACAGACTCGTTTTTTGTCATTATATCTTAAGGCTCCCATCACATTCACCCTTCCTCTTTTTCTTTGTCCATTCACTTTTTTTCGCTTTCCTTTTTTTGTCCAAGCTCTCCTTCTTATTACTCTCAAACTAAATCCACACTCATCCCAAAACCATACCTGGATTGACTCTGGCTTTTCTTTAGCCAACCTTAAATATTCATCTAATTTTTCTTTAAATGCTTTTCTTAATTTCTTGTCTTGCTTATCTTCTAGACTATATTTCGCCCAGATATACACATACTTTTTTCTTCTCAATATTCTTCTCACTTGCGAGCCACTCAGTTTAATTCCTGTTTCCTTTTCTAGATGCTCTGCTAATCTTGCCGCTGTCCATCTCCCGAATTCATATCCAAATTCCTTCGGGTCTTCATCAACTATTTTTAATAGTAAATTAATATATTCCTCTGTGGCTTTTTTATGATTTCCATTTTTTCTCCCATCTTCTAGACTTTCTAAATTGTTAGGATCGCCGTGAACACACCAATGGGCGACCGTTTTGAGTGAACAGCCAATAAAGTCAGCTATTTCTCGTTGAGTTTTTCCGTCGTTTAGCAAGAGAAACATTAAAATTCTTTCCCTAACCTCTGCTCTTTCTTCTTCTTTAAGAGCTTTTTGTAAGTTTTTCTTTTCTTCTAAGTCTAGGAAATCTTTGGCTGGCATAAGTAGGATTTTTCTAAAATTACTATTTCTATTTTAGGTGGTTTAAGTGCGTTTTAGCTTATAACCAGCTAGATAACTGAGGTAAGAGACTCTTGCTGACTTACTTGCAGATGGGATTGAGCGCGAACAGCGCGGAACATCCCAAAACGACATAAACCCGTGCCAAAGGCCAAACGCATCAGCAGAATTGTCGGCACTTCTCGGACAGATTTAAGCAACCCAGTTAGACCAAATTGCCACCAACCTTGGGGACGAATCACCCCCTGCCAAATGGTATCAATCCAAGAGGGTAGAGTGGCCTTTGTCCAGTCAGCAGTCATCACTTCCCCATCTACCAATCCCGTGGCTGCTAACTGTTCGGCAAAACCTTCGATGCTGGCAAAAGCGGGGTGAGACCACTGATCCAAAAGTTGGCGCATTACGGGACGTTCCCAGAAATTAAGCGGTTTTTGACGGTCATCTCGCTGATTCCAGTCCGCTACCACCAAGACTCCCCCTGGCTTGAGAACTCGCAGTAATTCCTGAGCAAAAACGGCTTTGTCCGGCATATGGGGACCGGCTTCGATTGACCAGACCACATCAAAACTCTCGTCGGGAAAAGAAAGGTCCATGGCATCATCGACCAAAAAGCGAGCATTTAAATCTGGGGGTGTTAGTTCTTTGGCCCGTGCCACTTGTTTGGGACTAATGGTGACACCGGTAACGGTAAATCCGTAGTCGCGGGCCAGAATGCGACTGCTGCCACCAATACCACAACCGACATCGAGGAGAGTTGCATCGGCGGGTAGTTTATCCAAACCTCCCCAAGAGACCATTTCCGCCACAAAGTCGGCTTTTGCCGCTAGAAAGTCTTTTTTTTCTGGTGGGGAACCGTAGTGACCTAAATGGATGTGTTCGCCCCAATAATATTCTAAAATCCCGTCTTCGGTCCATTGGTCGTAGGAGTTGGCCACCGAGTCCGACGATTGGTACTTGCGAGAGGAAACAAAATAGACGACGATAGCGATCGCTAGGAGTAAACCTAAAGATGATGTCACCAAAAGTATATTCATTAAATGCTGCTGGGCAAACTGATACAAAGCTTAATAACTCTTAAAGATTATACAACCTTGAGGTTCTGCGGTTGAGTGACTTTGGTTCTTCGCCAGAAATTAACTATCTCCGTTGAAAGCGACTGATAATATAGCAGTTATCTTAATGGTGAGATAACTTCTATATTATTAAACTTTTATCTGTTTGTCCCTGTGGAATTGCCCTCAATCCATTCGTAAAAAGCCATAGATTCTGGGGAACAACGGCTGCATCCTCCGCATTTTTCTAGGGAAATCAGGCGAATTCGCCCTTTTTTCAGCAAGCGATCGAGCATGGGACTTAAGGCATCCGCTGACATCCGAAAGTGTGTAGATAAGTCAGACAGAGATGCTTTCTTATTTTTGGCAAGATAAGCCTGTATATCGGTTAAAATCATGGTTTATAAGCGAAAAAAATCGAGAAAAGTTGCTTGATTGCGGTGGGTTACGGCGAATCTAAATAATTAGTTAGTTGCCTAGCTTTTTGTCGCCTAACCCACCCTACTTTTAAATTGCCGGACGGTTGATTTTTCGGGGACGGAGATTTTTTAAGGTGAATAAAACCCCGACTACGGTTAAACCCATCAAGACTATCCAAAAGAGAGAAAATCCCGGATGTCGAGAAAAAGTAGCGATTTGATAGAAGGAAGTGGCAACAATATAGGCCATTCCTGTGGTCCAGAGGGCAATAAAAGCAGTCCAACCGGCATTAGTTTCGCGATATACTGCCGATGTGGCCGAAACACAGGGAAAATAGAGCAGAACAAACAATAGATAGGCAAAAGCACCCGCTTGACCATCAAATCTTTTCGCCATTGCCCCAAAGATTCCTAAATCTACTTCTTGCTTCTCGGCAGCCGTTTTTTGATCTTGCAGATCACCAATATTTAAACCCAAGGGATCAAGTAATTGATTGGGTAATTGCGCTAAATTGGCGGGAATAGTGGCAATAGCTCGCTGAATTTGCCGCCAAAAGTCGAATTTTTCCGCCGCTGCCCCCTTATTCGGGTTATCTTCCCCTGCTAGTTGGCTGTAAATTGAGTTTAATGTGCCTACCATCGCTTCTTTGGCAAAAACTCCCGTAAAAATTCCCACCGTTGCCGGCCAATTTTCCGGTTCTAGTCCCATGGGTGAGAAAATAGGAGTTACAGCTTTACTGGTAGCACTTAAAACCGATCGCTCGCTGTCTTGATTACCAAAAGAACCATCAAAACTGACGGAGTTGAGTAGTCCCAAAATCATCACCATTAAAACGATAACTCGTCCAGCTTTCCACAAAAACGCTTGCAGACGTTCCCAAGTGCGAATTAAAACCCCTTTTAGACGCGGTAGATGATAGGGAGGCAATTCCATAATAAAGTGACTGACTTCTCCCTTGAGTAGGGTTTTTTTCATCACCAATCCTGTCAAAATAGCGGCGAGAATTCCTAAGATATAAAGACCAAAAACGATGTTTTGACCACCTATGGGGAAAAAAGCCGCCGCAAATAGGGCATAAACAGGTAATCTGGCCCCACAGGACATAAAAGGGTTCATCATAATCGTCATTAAACGATCGCGAGAATTTTCTAGGGTTCTGGTGGCCATAATTGCCGGTACACTGCAACCAAATCCCACTAGCATGGGGACAAAGGATTTACCCGGCAATCCCACCAAACGCATCAATCGGTCCATGACGAAGGCTGCCCGGGCCATATAGCCAGAATCCTCTAAAATTGACAAAAAGAGGAACATAAAGCCAATTACGGGGATAAAAGTGGCGACGGTTTGCACACCTCCCCCCGCCCCATCAGCGAGCAGAGCAATTAGCCAACCCGGGGTATGGATTTTTTGTAAAACTTGGGACAAACCATCGACAAAGATAGTCTGGGCAGTTAAATCGAAGAAATCGATAAAGGCAGCACTAACATTGATGGTAAACAAGAACATTAGGTACATTACGCCCAAAAATATCGGAATTCCCAACCAGCGATCGAGAACAATCCGATCGAGGCGATCAGACATGGTATCATTTATCTGTCCAGTCCGTTGAGTGGCTCCCTGGGTAACTTGTTGAATAAAGCCATAACGAGTATCAGCAATTAAAATATCAAGGTCTTCCCCTAAAACTTGGTGTATTTGTCGTCTATGCTTGACGATAATGCTTAATAGTTCCTGGGAGCGCAATTCTGGGGCGACGCGATCCTCGTATTGCAGTAGATTTAAAGCAGTCCATCTTGGCTCAACGATCCTTTTACTGCTATGGTCGTTAATGTAGGCAACAATCTCGTTCAGAGCTTCCTCAATTACCGCAGGATAAGCGACATAAGCGGCAGTATGGCTAATATTACTGACTAATTCCCCAATTTTTTGCTTTAATTCTCCGATTCCCTCCCCTTTAACCGCACTAATCGCCACGACAATTGCATCCATGCGATCGCTTAAGAGTTGCGGATTAACCACAATACCCCTAGTTTTGGCCACATCCATCATATTCAGGGCAATCAACATCGGTAAACGCATCTCCATGATTTGGGTAGTCAGGTAGAGATTGCGCTCTAAATTGGCAGCATCGACGATATTAATCACTAAATCCGCTTCTCCTGACAGCAGATAGTCCCTAGCGACTAATTCATCCATTCCTGTCTCCCCTTCTTCTACATCGAGGGAATAGACTCCGGGTAAATCCACAAGGGTGATATCTTCCCCGTTAACTTGAAATCTTCCCTCTTTGCGATCGACTGTTACTCCCGGCCAGTTGCCGGTGCGTTGATTGGCCCCTGTGAGAGCATTAAAAAGGGTAGTTTTGCCACAGTTAGGATTGCCAATTAAGGCGATAATGGGTTTGACCATAATTTAGGATATTGAGTGACGAATAGGCTTAGATGATTAAATTTAGCTTTCTGGGTCTATTTCTTCGACGATTAAAGTGTCTGCCTCCTGTTTTCGCAGACTGAGATGAAATCCCCGCACTCGAATCTCGACGGGATCCCCCAAAGGTGCGACGCGAATGACGGTAAACTCTGTCCCCGGAGTTAATCCCATTGATAACAATTTTCCTTTGTATCCTCGTAATGCTCGGTCATAACCGACGACTTTACCCACTTTTCCTATGGGCATCTCCCGCAGAAATGTTCTTACTTCAGGTAGATCTTTTTTGGGTTCCAGTTTTTTCGGTTGACTGTCACTAACGAGGATTTTTTCGGCCATTTCCGCCCCGATACCGATACGATTGTCTTGAATGCCAATTAAAACTGACCCCCTCGGTTGGGAGCTAATTACCTGTAATTGAATGCCGGGGTTTAATCCCATACCTAGGAGTCGATTGATTCCTCCTGTCCCCTGAAATCCCGCTAACCAGACGGTTTTTCCCATTTCCACTTGTGCGAGGGGATAGGTGGCTGTTAGCTCAGTACCCATGGAGTTAGTACGTTCTGAGGCTGCCTCTTTACCACCCCAAGGAGAAAATTGGGCTTTATTTGGCGATTTTTCCGGTTCTTCTGGGTCATTAGGTCTAATTTTATCGTCCATGCTTTTCTTATCTCCAAAGGCAAAGAAGGTCTTTCATTCAAGAGTGACAATAATTCCTTGATAGCTCATCGAGTTTACTTCAGTAGCCAAAGGGTGATAACTGCACTACTGTCAGCCTCAGTCAACGGTTTTGAAACTGTCTAAGACTTGCGATCGCTAAAATAAATGCTAATTATTCTCAATTACCAGTCTAATCGAAAAGGGGAGACAGAAAAGAAAAATATTTATTTAGGGTTTGCTGAATAATGGTAAAACCCTTTGAAAATAAGGCTTTTGACCTGTTAAAATCCGATGTTAGTGCTGCGAAAATCGGATTGGGACCCCCAAAAACCTGGCATTATCCTCCTTTCAGTACATAAGTTAGTACAAAAAGAGAGGGCAACAAAGCCTGAAACGACCGGCTACTGACGACCGGCTACTGACGACCGACTCCTAACCCCACCAACAAACTTTTTGCCGCAAACCCTACCTAGGGTTTGCGGCAAAAAGCTTTTCCTAGGGGCAGGGTGTGGGGTGTGGGGTGTGGGGTGTGGGGTTTTACCGATTTTCAGGTGGTCAACTACCTAATTTTCAGGGAAAAAGTACCTGAATTTTCCCCCGATCCCCGCAATGGCTGGCACTTTTTGAGGGGAAAAAAGTCCAAAAGTCTTATCCAACAAGGTTTTTAGATTTATTCAGCAAACCCTACCTAGTGGTCTGCGGCAAAAAGTAGGGGCGAAGCATTCGGGCAATAACCTATCGGTGAAACCGTAGATTTTCTATCCGAATGCTTCGCCCCTACAGGACTACATTTCACATTTATTCAGCCAGCCCTAAGTAAATCGAATCTGTCTTTCTGTTTGTGTTCTTTATGCCTTTGTGTTTATCCTTAACTCTTATGGGATAACCGGACAGAAAAAAGTTTAGTTTTAAATATTGGCGATACTTTCAACACTTTAGCCCCCCTATTCTCTGGGTCTTCTTGTAGCTTAAAAAAGGGTGCATCTCACATTTGCAGAAATATCGACAATCAGCAATTATCAGTGACTCTTAAATTATTACAAAGGGGCAGGGTGTGGGGTGTGGGGTGTGGGGTGTGGGGTTTTACCAGTTTTGAGGTGGCCAATTACCTAATTTTCAGGGAAAAAGTGCCTAAATTTCCCCCCGATCACTCCCATATCCAGTACTTTTTAATTGACAAAAGGTCTAAAAGTCTTACCCAACAAGGTTTTTAGCTTTATTCAGCAAACCCTAAATAGTCGGTAATTTGTTTGAGATAAAGCGGAAATTGAGATAAAGCGCTCGGAATCGCCTTAAAAACAAGTTCATTATCGATCGCCTCGTATTGATGCACTAAACGATTTCGCATTCCTGATGATTTCGCCCCCCCGTAATCGATTAAGATATTTGATCATCAAACGAATTCTAACGGTGACTATCTCCCTTTCCATCGTTTAAACTCCCCATTGTTTGAGCCAAAGATCGATACTGTCTTTTTGAATCTTTCGGAATTTAGCGGTATCGGCGTACTCTTTCCAAGCGCGTACACGAAATTTTAAAAAGTCTCCCGTATTTTTTTCATAGATAAGTTTTCCATCTCGTGCGACTTGATACTTCATTAATGGAGAACAGCGATCGAGTTCAATTAGATCGATCAAATCACGGTTTATCTCAAACAATTCACTCAAGATAGAGAGAGAAGTTAAGTAATCATTACTGATTTCCTTAATATGTGTTTGTCTGTTTGTTTCATCGTATGAAATTGCCAAATCCCAATCGCTATCAGGTCTATGCTCTCCGCACGCTCTGGAACCGAAGAGGATTAATAGTTTTAAATTCGGTATTTTTTCCACAGTCGTGGTTATTCTATTGACTGTATTGATAATTTTCAATTCTTTCGTATTTTTAACCATTTTCTGCCTCCAAGGAATCTAGATATTGAACGATCGAGCGTTGGTAGCGAGGATAATCTCGTAAAATATTAGCGATCGAGGAATGAATGATATCGGGATCAATTTTCTTGTATAGGTGTACGAGTAAGTTCCTTAATTTAATAGACTCGGCCAGTTGAACGGCTAGGTGTTCTTCTAAGATTCCCAGTTCTACGATCTGAAATAATGCGTCGCGAGCATTATTCGGAGACTCGATATCTAAACATTTTAAAATCTGGTAATTGATATCGATGCCAGTTTGAACGATAAGCTGAATTAACCTTTCTATGGCTAATTGACGTTCTCTTAATGTACGATAATCCTCTAAGGTGATCGAACCGTACTCGCTAAGTTCGGCGAGGTATTGATTCATGAGGTTTAATTCGTCTATCGCAATCAGAGGTTGAATAGCATTTACACTCCTTTTTCTCGTAGAGAAATCTCCAGATTATTCCGTAATTGACGGTATAACGCTTTCGATTCTTCAGGATTCATGAGAAATTTTTCTTTAAATCCCTCGAATAGTCCCGTTTCCCGTTCGTATAGAAGTTGACCATCTCGCGCGACATAATGAGCAAGGATCGGCGAACATTCTTTTAAATCAATCACATCAATTTTGTCCTCGGGAATCTCTAAAGCTTGTTCGAGTAGTGTATAAATTTTCAATAGACTCGAAATATCCTTTTGAGCGCTTCTTTCCTCGTATAAAACAGCGAAATCCCAATCGCTATCAGGTTTATGCTCTCCACGCGCTCTAGAACCGAAGAGAATTAACATTTGTAAATTCGGTAGCTGTTCGGCGAGCGGTGTGATTTTATCCGCTAGGTCAGTCATATCTTTTCTTACCTATGTTTATTGAGAAAAGAGAGGGAAGCGAGGTTTTCCGTAACTGCAATCACAGGAGTTCGGGGCAGGGGAACCTTGAAAAATATAATTCTTAAAGAAGGCAAGTTCGTTTGAACGAAGCTTGAAGCCGTGCTTGCCTTACGATAAGACGATTATTCAAGGTTCCCGTCAGTCGCTAAACCAGCCATAGATTTATCTTTGGGGGTTTGAGAGTACATACGCCTAAACTTAATGTCGCAAGCTACTTAGTGAGGATGCTTCCCTACTCTTGCAAGGAGCGGGTCGAGAGATTATCACGACTAGAGGGATAATCGCCTCGGTTATCGCGTCTGCTAGGCTGAGGTCAGCCTGTACTCGAATGTGTTGTGAGCTATCTTTCGGATCTCGATAGAATAACCTTTCCGGCGAGCCACGAAAACGGTATGCCCGAAACGAAAACTCACTTTAAACGCAAGTTCGTCCGCGGGGTGCCATCGACCGTCCGCGAGGACTGCCAGCAGTTTTTGAAGGTTAGTCGCGCGCTTCAACATGATCACCTCCTTTGTATCAGCGAATTCAACATCTTAAGTTTAGCGAGCGCGATAGCACAGCGATCAATTTTCTAGGAAATAAGTTGTAGACTTATTCAACGATCACTAAGCGTAGACTTATTCAACGGGAGACTGGTATCATAAGGATCGGGAATCACTGAAAAGCCGCTCTAGTTCTCCATCCCGAATCCCTATCAGGGATTGAAATGAATAAGTCTAAACTTACTGCCGTAAGCTTTTTCATTCAGAGCAAGCTTTAATCCCTATTAGGGATCGCCTAAAAACGTTGCCTTAAGCGATTTGTACTTGAAATATCGCTTTTAGGTCGAAGCTATTCTATATTCAAATCGCTCGCGAGCGATCTCTTGTTTTTCTATTGAATATCCCTTTCGGCGCATCTCGAAAATTGTCTGACCAAAGCGGGAGCCTACTTTAGAAGCTAGTTCATCCGCAGAGTGCCACTGACCGTCACTAAGAATAGCGAGCAGTTTTTGAAGTGTGCCTTCTTCTTGGTCGCGTAACTTCCACGTTTCTCGAACATATGATTGTAACTCTTGCAATCGTTCCGGGCTAAAATCCGAAACCCACTCCCCTCGCTCGTAAGATTCTAGTAGCTCTCGTTCCTCCGGATCGAGGTTACTGATATCGGTTCTCCGAGCGTGTAAGGTAGCTGGATCGAGTGAAGCATCAAAAGAGCTTGTATCGTTGGTTTTCATGTTGAATCACCTTTTTTAAGGTACTTTTTCGTAGCTTTTCGAGATGGAATGATCGTTTTTAGAAAAATTTCCGATTCGTTGACGACGTAAGGAACTTCGTAGGCATAATCATTCAGCTTGACAATGAGAATTCTTTGATTCGGGTAACGCGCTCGATTGGGATGAACTTTATCGTCCAATACCTCTCCTCGATAGATAGCTTCCTCTACCATCTCGAAAGATAGATACCGCTCTCGTTGTAACTGCTCGTTTTTTTCTTGATTCCATCTTACTCTTTTCATCCTTTGAAGCTAAAACACTCAATTGTTCCGTGTCAACAGATCCACACCTCACCCCCTTGACCTTTGAACCGATGAGCGAGAGTATCCAACAACAAAGCCGATTGACCGATCGCTATAGAATAGGGAGACACGGGAGAATGAATACTACTCTCGTCACTAATCGGATAGATACCAAAGTGCATCGGTAATTGTAAGCGTTGGCGAACTGCAGCGACGGGATAGGCAAGAACGAAGCTAACCAGAGCCAGATACCGTAACTCCCGACTAATTCGATCGAGCCAAGGATTATCCGGTTGCCAAACACCGATTCCCGTCAAAACCTGCACTTTCCACGCGGAGGCGATCTCGCCTAAATCGCCGTCGTAGGTAAAGCGCCAGTTTAACCGTTCCTCTCGATATCCCTTTAAATTCAGAAACGCAAGACAATAATCGAAACGTCTGCGCGCGATCGGTGTTTTCGTGGCCTCGATCTGGCGCTTAAACTCGCCTTTTCTCCACACCTCCACCTCTAGATTACCGAGAATACTGGGTAAATCGTAGGTTTTAAAGCGATCGCCCTCCTCTGGTTCCGTCGAATCGTATAACCCGCATAGTAACGGACTCGACCCGCGAAAACTAGACGCATCCTCGAAAATCGGATTACCGCTTTTCCCCGATAACTCCTTCCATTCGTCGGCCCATCCTTTCACCCGACCGGCGACCCGTTTTAAACTGGTATCGAAAACCTCCTCGCATTCCTGTTGAAACTTCTGGCGACTTTCCCCGTATTGGGATTTGATCTTCGGACTCCCTAAATTCCACCAGAGTTGAAATGATTGTACCGCTCCCCAACGTTGGTAATAACCCTCGAAATTATTGATATGACGGTAGTTACTCTTGATGGCCTCCTGTAGCTGAATTCGGTCATACCGTTCCCCAACTTGTAACGGCGCGTCTTTCTTCTCGAATAACCGTTCTAGGAAAAATTTCGGAACCAGAGCGATCGCTGTGAAGTTAGTAAATTTTACCGCCGTTCCCTTTCGATCGTAGCCGCTGTGACGGCCTAAACGGCCGAAACGTTGAATAAAATTTCCCGCATCCGACGACTCAAAAATGAGAAAATTAATCTTGAAGTCCACCCCCACATCGATGGTACTCGTTCCGATCACCAGATCACGATTTAAAGATGCCAACTTCTCCCGCGTTCCCGAAAGACCCGTATTTTCCCCCACTGTTAAACCGATAGTCGCCAATAATTCTCGGAAAATCGGCAGCAGACGTTTAACCGAAGCGATCGAATTGAGAATAATCGCGCCCTTGCTGCCGGGGTATCGCTTAAAATAGTCTAAAATTCGCTCTTTATTTTCTTTCAACCAATTTTCCGAAGTTTGAAAACTCGACGGTAAGGGAATAAAAGATAGCTCGATTTCCGAGGTTACTTGTCGCCATCCCTGTTGAGCGAGGGAATTGGCCTCTTCTGGGGTATCGGGAAACCGGTATTTTCCTTCTCTTACTGGGTCGATCGATCGATAGCGAAACCCCGCTTTATCCAATCGTTTTAGTAAACCCTCGTCGGGAGTTGCGGACAAAAACAGGTATCGTTTCCCACGATTGGCCCGTCGGATTAGAAGCATGGTATTGATAATACTGGCGACCTGTGGCGTGCCGAAAACGTGAAATTCATCGAATAGGAAGAGATCGAAATGTTTATCGATCCGGTTCCATAGCTGATCGGGGTTATCGTAGGGGGTTAAATAGGCCCCCCGATGCAGATAATGGAAAATATCGGGGTTAGTTAAGAGAATTTCCGACTGTTTCGATCGAGTCTCTAGAGCGATCGCTTTCGTTTTCCCATCCCGTTCGGCGTACAATTCCAACTCGGGCCCGGTTAAAAGATTGACCCGGGGTTGATCCGTTGGTTGAAATCGTTGAATATATGCCTCGATCTGACCCCGCTGATCCCGCGCCAGTTCGTTGGTTGGGTAGAGTCCCATAATCGGGAAATATCCTTGCAAAGTTCGCAGGTAGGCCGCTAGACTTTTCCCGTCCCCTGTCATGGCCGTATTGAAAATCACATCGATATCGGGATCATTTAGTGCTTTCCACGTCTCCACCTGATGCCACGATAACCGCCATCCTTGCGGAACCTTGATCCCGTCCGGTATCTCGTCTGCGGGACAGGAATAGACTGGCCTGAGCGTTACTTGATAATTTACCATGAATTTCTGTCCGTAAATTCTTGCTATCTTCCATAATAACCACGATAATAGGGATGGACAAGTACCTTAACAGAAAAAGTGTCCGTACACTTATAAACTATGAGCCGGATAGGACAATCAATCACTTTATCGGTCAGTGAAAAAGAAAAACAGTCCCTAGAAATCCTTGCCAGTGAATTTGGGCTATTTTGGGGAGATAAACCGAATATATCGAAGTTAATCAAAGAAATTGCCCGTAATAAGCTTAAAATCGCTCCTAATCACGACTGGAAGCCCGCTCGCTTGCAGATGCTCCAACAGGCGATCGATTCTCTCATCGATGCCGGGCAAATCCCCATCGCCCTAGAACTAACTAAACTACTATTAGAACGGAGCGAACTGTCAGGCCCCTTACGGAAAGAGCTAGAAGGCCGCCTCGATAATCCTCCCCCGCCATGGCGGTGGGAACTCGATCGCTGTATTCTCCGACAACAACCGTTTCAGTTATCCTATCAGGATGCCGGCGATCGAATCTGGGAATTCCATCTTTACCATGCCGCTATCAATCGTCACGAGGATCGCTTATATCTCGATTGTTGGTGCGAGGAAACCGAGGGAAATCAAGATATTTCCGAACTACAGCATAATTGGAGTTTACGGATCGATCGAATCCCCAACGATTCCTTAATTACCCCGATCCCTAGGGGCAAATGGCGCAATCAGCTTGATAGTGTGTCGGCCGAGTTTCAGCTATTCGATGGATTAGCTCGATCGTACCGGACTAAAACCGCTATCGATATCGCCAACGAATTGATCTCGAACGATCCCCTCGTCCGGCAGATTACCCGACAGGTAACGAGTAGCTTCTGGTTTTTCCGCGAGATTCTTCCCTACGGAGAAGATTGCTTGCTGATCTCCCCGGAAAAAGTCCGCAAGCGTTTCTATGACAAGTTGCAGCGGCTTTATCGGCGCTACGAGTCCTGAAAAGATTTTCGTCGCTGCTCAATCAAGGCATGAAAACTCACATCTGATAACTGATCACTGACCGCCGATTACTGATTTGACATTTGGGCGGTGATTACGGTGAGATCGATCGCCCTTTCCCCCCTTCTGATTCTTAGGGGTAAAGATTGACCGATGCCGGTTTTTTCCACCATTTCCTGTAACTCACCGCCATCGCTAACCGGTTGATTATTAGCTTTAACAATCACATCCCCGCGACGGATCCCGGCTTTTTCGGCGGGGGTATTGGGTAGGACTTTCACCACCAAAATTCCCGACACTTCCGGCACAATCAGGGGAGAATTGGGGTTTTGATTATTAGCCCGGGCTAAATCGGGAGTTAGATTAACCATCTGCACACCGATATAGGGATGGGCCACCTTTTGACCTGCTTCTAGGGTTGCTTGTAACTGCTTGGCCCGGTCGATGGGAATGGCAAAACCGATGCCCATGGCATCGGCACGAATCGCCGTATTGATGCCGATGACTTCTCCTTGGGCGTTGAGTAAAGGACCGCCGGAATTACCCGGGTTAATAGCGGCATCGGTTTGGATAAAATCAATGCGTTTATCGGGAATACCAGCCTTAGCTGCCGAGCGCCCGATCGTGCTAATAATTCCTAAAGTTACCGTATTATCTAGACCGACGGGATTGCCTACTGCGATCGCCCAGTCCCCCACTTGTATGGATGAGGAATTGCCGAGGACGGCTACAGGTAAATTTTCCCCTTGGGGATTAATTTTCACTACGGCTAAATCAGTGATCTCATCAGTACCGCGTACTTCTCCTTTGAAGCTACGACCATCTTTTAAAGTTACCGTTACCTTATCGGCATTATCGACCACATGGGCATTAGTTAAGATTAAACCACTGCCATCGATAATAAAACCCGATCCCTGGCCAGCAACTCGCTGCTGGGTGGGAAGACGAAACTGTTCTCCAAAAAACTCCTGAAAAAAAGGATCATCAAAAAAGGGGCTATTGGGACGAGTAATGATCGCTTCGGTGTCAATTCGCACTACTGCCGCACCCGTGCGCGCCACTGCCTTAGCGACAAAACTTTCCGCCGTCATCTCCGGGGGAATTCTGGCCAGATCGGCGGCAGCGCTGGGCAGATTTTGAGCATTTACCGCCGCTAAACTGCTAAAACCGAGCATAATTCCCAGAAAAGTTGCCAAAGCGTGGGTAATAGTTCGCCGTAACCCTGTAGGAAGTTTCATACTTTGATCTCTGATTCTGATGTTTTGACTGTTTCTGTCTATTGGTTGACAGACGGACTATTAAAAATCTAACAAATCGATCGCTCCGATTAAATCGATGGTTGACACCAAATCCGCCAGCAGACGGATTTGGTCATGGTTTGCCGTTCACTAATCTCTGATCACTAGGGGCGATTGCAGGGTAATATTTAAATCTCGATCGGGGTTAACAGAGTATAACTGCACGGAACTACCACCGACAATTCCCGCCGCCGGTAAGCCCCATCCTGCAAGGGTTCCCACGGCTGCCCCCGCTAAGACATCGAGAACTTCGCTCTTGCGATCGCCCGTAAGAGCAGCGATCGCTGTGGCTGCCCCCGCACCGGCGAGGGTTCCCCCTAAGATATCTTGAGTTTTTGCCCCTTTACGCAGGGTTTCAGTGGTAGTAATTAATCGCGAAGTGGCATTGAGGGGAATGGTGCGATTGCCCCCATCAAGGCGAATTTCATCGGCAATAAACCGCACACCTCGGCCGGCTGCTTCTAAAGTACCCTTGACTTCACTTCCCGCTGCAATCACCACAATCCCATTGCGGTTACGAATATCTCTGGCTACGGTTAAAGTCAGAGGAATAACATCACTTTTAGAAACTAAAATTTTATCGGCTTTCTCGTAATTCAAAGGGATAACTGTTCCCACCGGAATCGAGATTTGTTGAGCGATGAGACGTGGCCGATTAATATTACTTTGAGCGAGGACGGGAAAAGTACCGGACATCGACCCCATGAGCAGGGTAATCAGTAAAGCTGTACTGGCTCTAGTAACAGGATTCATAGACATAGCGGTTATCCTCTCAAAAAACAACAGTGAACTTTCTCTGTTTCTAGATTATTTTTTTCTGTCTGTCATGTCAGTCCCCTCAACAGGGAATTTTTTCTCTCTCTATAGGGAAAAAAGTGGAGTGGGGAAAGTTTCCGCATTTTGTCCATCGACCGCAAAAGAGAGCCGAAAAGCCTAGAATAGTAAAAAACCTCGGATTGCCATCGTCTATGGAACTCGCTGCCGGAAACATCCTTAGTCATCGCTACCAAATTATCCGTCAATTGGGAAAAGGGGGATTCGGACAAACTTTCTTAGCCTGCGATCGCCAGTTACCCAATCAAAATCGTTGTGTGATCAAACAATTTAAACCCCAGTGCCAGGATGCCGAAACTGTAGCCATCGCTAGACGACTCTTTGAAACCGAGGCGAAAATCCTGCAAGAATTGGGCAGTCATCGCCATATTCCCCGTTTATTTGCTTATTTTGAGGAAAATGGGCAATTTTTCCTCGTGCAAGAATACATTGAAGGGGAAGATTTAGCCAGAGAAATTATTGCCGGTGTCTATAGGCAAGATGAAGGGAAAGTGGTGGCTTTATTAACAGAAATTCTCTCAATTCTCGAATTTGTCCATCACAAACAGGTGATCCATCGCGATGTTAATCCCTTCAATCTTATTCGTCGCAGCCAAGATCATCAATTGGTTTTAATTGATTTTGGTGCTGTCAAACAAGTTAGCACTCAAGTGGTTAAAGAAGGTAAAACCGTTTCTACCATCGCTATTGGTACCCCGGGTTATTTCCCCAGTGAACAGGCCCAAGGTTATCCGCGTTTTAGTAGCGATATCTATGCCACTGGTATTATTGGATTACAAGCTTTAACTGGTAAAGATACCGAAGATATTCCACTGGATGCTCGCACGGGGGAAATTCTCTGGCAACATTTGGCCATGACTAGCGCCGAGTTTAGTTATGTTATCGAGCGCATGATCCGCTATGATTTTCGTCAGCGTTATACCAGTGTCAGTGAAGCATTAATTGATCTGAGAAAATTAGGTAAAATTTATCATCTCGCTCCGAAAACTACCTATGGGGTGAAACCTCAAGGTCAGGTTGCTCGTCAAGGGAAATCTTGGCTAACAAAAATCTTGTTTGTCTCTGGGACAATTGGCTTAATAGCTGGTGCTTATCTGGGTTTTAAGTATTGGCAAAATTCTCGTAATTCTCTTGATTACTATCAACAAGGTCAGACTTTTTATCAACTCAAACGCTATACTGATGCCCTTAATTCCTATGGTCAAGCCTTAAAAATTAATCCCGATTATCTTGAGGCATTGCAAGGAAAAGCTGATGCTTTATTAGCTTTAAAAAGATACTCGGAAGCTTTAAATACCTACGAAAAAGCTATTCAAATTAACCCAGATTCCGCTTGGCAAGCTTGGCTCGGTCGCGGGCAAGCTTTAGATAAATTAGGCAAAAATCAGGAGGCTTTGGAAAGTTTTGAGCGGGTCTTATCTTTTAATCCTGCCGCTAGTCAAGCTTGGCAAGGTAAAGCCGATATCTATCTAGAACTGCAACAATATTCCGCCGCCCAAAAAGCTCTTGACAAATTGTTAACTTTTCAGCAAAATGATGCCAAAACATGGTACAAAAAAGGCTGGTCATTACAAAATATTGAGGATTATGAAGGGGCAGTTAAAGCCTATGATCAGGCTCTAGCGCTCGAATCGGATAATGCCTTAATTTGGTATCAAAAAGGTAATAGTTTGTATCAATTAAATAAAGTTAATGATGCTTTAGAAAGTTATAGCAAAGCTGGACAATTTAATCCTCAATTTTCCCAAGCTCACTATAGTCAAGGGATTATTCTGCAAAAATTAGGCCGCAAGTCAGAAGCTTTCCAGGCATTTACGCAAGCAACTAAAGCCAATTCTAATTATTATCAAGCTTGGTTAAATCAAGGAGCATTACTTCATCAAATGGAAAGATTTCAAGAAGCGATCGCATCCTACGAAAAAGCTCGCCGCATTTCTTCCCAAAAAGCCGAAGTTTTTATCGGTATCGGTAACGCTTGCTATCGTTTAGGCGACTATTCCCAAGCCATAACCGCCTATCAACAGGCGATTCAAAGACAAAAAGATAACCCCGAAACCTGGAAAAGTTTAGGCAATAGTTGGTTTAAACTCGGTCAATACGAGCGAGCGATTCAAGCTTATCAAGAATCACTTCGTTATCGTTCCAATGACCGAGAAGTGCAAACACAAAAACAACTGGCAGAAACTCGCTGGCAAGAACTTCAGCAATCTCTCCAAAACCAAACCCCCAAAGTCGATAATGAGCAACAGGTTCCCTAACTTCCGCTCTTTTTCGGCAGCTTTATCGCTTTTTACCGGTATTTCTCGGCAATAATTCCCGTCCTTGATAAAACTGTTTTTTCAGTTCTCCCAAGCGCCAATAAGCTCCCACCATAATTACAGTTAATGCTGTCAGCACTGTCACGGGAAGGAGGGCCGATTGACCGAAAATTAGGGCTAAAAGTGGTAGAGATAGACCAAGAACAATAGCGATCGCTAATGTTAACCCCCGCAGACGATTAATATTTTTTAAAGCCCCTTGACAAACAGCACAATTTTTGGTATGGGAGTGATAGCGTTCGAGGAGAATCTCTTTTGATTGTAGGGGGGGAAAAGGTTGACCGGCGAAAGGATCAGCTTGGTATTGATTAACCCAATTGCGATACTCAAACACTAATAAATCCGCTTTGGTAGGGAGATAACAAGCTTGACTAAAATTCCGACTATCCCCCTGAGCTTGCAGATAACGCTCTTGATAGTAGAGAAAAATCTGATCATCTTCAAGAATAGCGTTTTGATTGATGTGGGAATACCAAGTGGGGGTAAGCTTAATGAAGAATTTCGGCAGTTTAGAGTTAAATTTAAAGGGAAAACGAGCAAAGAGACGACATTCTCCCTGACGGATGGGGGTTGCATAGACTGCTGTTAAAGTCCGTCCGAACTTTTCCGAGGTGAGATCGTGGTAAATGAATCCGGGGGCGATAAAATTGCTGTATTGCTGACCTAATTTACCTTTACGCGGTCCTTCGGGCCAAATTCCCTTAAATCCCTGACGATTGGACTCGATAATTTCTAACTCCATAGGAGCGGCATTGGCCCGATTACCGATGGTGAGATGATGGGTATAGGGAACATGACTAGAATCGATAATATTTTCGATTAAAGTGACGGCCGAGTAGGGTAGATCTCGAAAGGTATCCAAACAAATCCAAGCATCAGCATCCTCCTCCATGGGTTCAATAATTGGAATCGCAGTCAGGGGAGCATTTTCGGGATTACCCGCATAAACGAATAATAATCCCTGACGGATAGCCGTGGGAAAAGACCGCACACAAGCGCGTCGAGAGGTGTTAGCTTGACTGTTTTCCGGTTGTTGGGGAATAAATTCACAGTTTCCTCCTCCGGAAAAAGACCAACCGTGATAGGGACATTCTAGATGTCCGCTTTCGTTAAGACGACCTTCTGAGAGAGGAGCGAGACGATGGGGACATTTATCCTCGAAAACTCGCCATTCTTGCTGATTTTTGTCCCACCAAATCACTAAATCCTCTTCTAGTAGGGTAAAGCGTTGGGGCTGCTTTTTGTCTAAATCTTTGACGTAGTAGATAGGATACCAAACTTGACGACAATCAAAGCGATCGATATCTGTTCCCCCGATGGGATAGGTAGCAGTGCTGCTCAACATAAATTTTAAAATAAGTTAACATTTCTCCTCCAAAATCTAACAAATTTAATCGACAAAAGGGGACAGATGCCGGTATCTGCTGGGGAAACAAACACTGGCACTATATTTTGGGGTGATAATTAAAGGGTAGTCTCCCATGGATAAAGCGAGAATGGGAGAAGGATCAAGTTGACATCCTCGCCGCCGTAAAACGGACGGCGATTCCCAAACCTCACGATTTAGGTTTCTGCTTCTTTCCCGAAGGATTTTTCGCACCTGCCTTAACAGATTTACTCTGTTCTGGTCTTATGGTCGCTCTACAGACTGACA
>NZ_JAPZSZ010000174.1:0-7005 GCF_027532095.1 Microcystis sp. LE19-195.1E | reverse complement strand
TCGGTATAAAACTCTTTTAACCCTAAGTCAATTCCTGTTATTTGTCCCGTTGGTTTATGGTATTCTTGCCGTTCTACGTCAATCAAAAACTGACAATAATAACCGTCAGCACGTCTAACAACTCTTACCCGTTTAATCTGTTGTTCTGAATAATAAACTAATGTCTTTTGACTACACCATAAATCAAATTCTCCTGCTTTAAAACCATCGGTAAATCTGATTTTACGTCGCTCATCAGATAGTTGGTAGCCTGTTAGTTTGTATTCAACCGAACGGCTATGCTTTTTGAACCGAGGAAACCCCTTTTTCCCTGGTATCTTAGCATGACAATTCTGGTAAAACCGATTAATTGATTGCTAGGCTCTATCGGCAGCCGATTGGCGAGCTTGAGAGTTTAATTTATTAACCCAAGGTGTCTCTTTATTGTTAGCTAGTACCGCACAAAGTTTTTGGAGATCATTGCGGGTTGTCCCTTGATTGTCCATCCAATAACGAACATAAGAGTTACGCACAAACTGAGAAGTTATAATAGCTTCATCAAGCCGTTGATATTGCTCTGGTGTTCCGTTTTTTAGCTTTGCTTCTACTACTAGCATTTAACAATCCTCGACCATTGGATAGTTTAATTATAGCACAGTTTACTCATAGATGGTAGAATTAAATCGATGCTCCGCGGTTGATATTCTGGTCGGATTTCATCCCCCGCAAAGGTGAGTATCTTGTCGAAAAATCTAGCGGGGGCATTCATCCGACATTTTAGGTAATAAACCTCTCCAGAAATCAGGCTAGAAGCCCGATCCATCAAGCTAAAATCTTAATTATTGGAGATGTCTAATGCAGCGACTAGAAAAACTGGCATCTCCTGGGGTGCTAACTAGGAATTCTCCGCTTCTTTGGAGACAATCCAGAAAGCGTGGATAATGCCGGGGACATAACCGATTAAAGTTAAGATGATGTTAATAACAAAGTCTAAACTCAGTCCCGTAGTCAAAAATACGGCTAAGGGCGGCAAAAAAAACGCACAAACTAGGCGAAGAAACATTGCTTGTACCTCAAAAAGACTTTAGTGAATCTTAATTCTATATTAAGCTTGCTCTCCTTAAAGTTGCCATAAAATGGGGGTGATTGCGAAAAAATTAAGGAGAAATTTATGATCGGCCTTCTTTTAAATATTCTTGCCACTGCCCTTAGTTTATTAGTGGTTGATATTATCTTCCCCGGTGTTAAAGTCGATAGCTTTATTGTGGCCATGGTTGCGGGGGCAGTTATCGGTTTAGTCAACGGACTGGTTAAACCGATTCTAGGGCTGCTTTCCCTACCGATTACTATTCTCACCCTCGGTGGCTTTATCCTTGTTCTCAATGGCTTTTGTTTCTGGTTAGCCTCGATCCTCGTCCCGGGATTCGCAGTTAAGGGTTTAGTGGCTTTTATCGGTGCGCCAATCGTCCTCTCTCTGGTCAACACCCTCTTAAATAAATACTTCGCCGAAAAAGGTTCCAGCGAAGTACCACAATAGTCAGTGACCAGTTATCAGTTATCAGTACCTTTACTATAACACCTTTGATCCAAAAATCATACCTTCGTGCAGAAAAAGGCCAAAAATAAACACTTCGCCGAAAAGGGTTTCAGCGAAGTACCACAATAGTCAGTGACCAGTTATCAGTTATCAGTACCTTTAGTATAACACCCTTTTTCGATCACTGCAAACTTTTTTCAAATTTTAGGCCAAGAATTTTGGACCCAAACCGACTTTCGGCGCGTACACCGCCCGATCGCCCAATTCTGCTTCGATGCGTAACAAGCGATTATACTTAGCCACCCGTTCACTGCGACTGAGAGAACCAGTTTTAATCTGTCCGGCATTAGTAGCCACCGCCAGATCGGCGATCGTGGTGTCTTCCGTTTCTCCGGAACGATGACTGATGACAGAACGATAACCGTGACGGGTAGCCAGGGCGATCGTTTGTAGGGTTTCCGTCAAAGAACCGATCTGATTGAGTTTAATCAGGATCGAGTTAGCAATACCCAGATCGATCGCTTTTTGCAGACGGATGGGATTAGTCACCATCAAATCATCGCCCACCAACTGAATCCGCGCCCCCAGTTTATCGGTCAATAATTTCCAGTTATCCCAATCTTCCTCGTGTAAACCGTCTTCAATAGAAATAATCGGATAGCGATCAACTAAACTAGCCAAAAAATCCACCATTTCGGCGGGAGAATGGGCAGAACCATCGTAGATGTATTGACCATCCCGATAGAATTCACTGGCGGCCACATCCATAGCTAAAGCCACCTCCGACCCCGGTTTATAACCAGCACGTTCGATCGATTCGATCAAAATATCCAAAGCTTCCTGATTTGAAGCCAAATTCGGAGCATAACCGCCCTCATCGCCCACACCGGTCAGTAATTTGCGTTCGTGCAAGGCCTTACCCAAAGCGGCGAATACTTCCGCTCCCCAACGCAAACCTTCCTTAAAAGAATCGGCCCCGATGGGGAAGATCATAAACTCCTGAAAATCGACGTTATTATCAGCGTGAGAACCACCATTAATCACGTTCATCATCGGGACGGGTAGCACATTGGCCATCGGACCTGCGAGATAACGATAGAGAGGCAATCCCAGATCCGCCGCCGCTGCTTTGGCCGTAGCCAGAGAGACGGCTAGGATAGCATTAGCCCCTAATTCTCGTTTATTGGCCGTGCCATCGCGATCGATCATAGCTAAATCGATACTAGCTTGGTCGAAAGCATTCATCCCCTGCAAAACCGGGACAATTTTTTCGTGGACATTGCGAACCGCTTTCAGGACACCCTTACCACCGTAACGCTGGGGATCATCATCGCGTAATTCGTGGGCCTCAAAACTGCCCGTAGAAGCGCCACTGGGAACCTGGGCCAAACCGAGCGCCCCCGATTCTAACAGCACTTCTGCTTCGATAGTGGGACGGCCGCGGGAATCTAGAATCTCCCTAGCTGCGATCGCTTCGATGGGAACTTCGATTTTATCTAACATAACTTATCGTCTCCAACTCAATTTACGGGGTAATTTCGGCTGATTACTAATTGCCTAAAGGGAAATCCACGTTGACAATCTGCTTTTGATCATCAAAAACGAGGATTAAAGTGTCTGTCAGTTTTTCAAATTGAATCGTCACCAACACCAGATCCACGCCGTCCGTATCCGAGCCTTTTCTGACCTGAGTTCCCACGATCCGACGCACGGGGCCGGTACGCTTAAGTAAATTCTCCCAAGCGCCTTGTACTCTGGTGGGGAAAACTTCCGCTTTCAGGAGAGGATGTAAAAAACCTCGGGCCAGTCCGTAGTCTTTATTGACCAAAGCCGTGACAAAAGCGGTGCCAATCTCAGAAATACTGCGAAATTCGGGAAAATCGGCGGCAACTATCTGACCGGACCGGTTAAAGGTAACTATCACATCGTCGGTAACTTTCTCAAATTCAACGGTGACAATCACCAAATTGGCATTGATAGCATCGAGTAGCTTGGTTTTGACAATGCGCTTAAACGGTCCAGTATTGTCAGTGACTTGGCTTTCCCAGACCTTTTGCAATTTTTCGGCAGTCCAGAGGGGTTTTAGTTGGGGTGACAAAGCTGCAATCACCTTGTCGTATTGTTTAGTTCCCAACCATTCTACTAACTGCCGAGCTTGCTTTTCTTCTCGGACGGGATCACCAATAGCGATCGCAGTCGGTTCTAGGTTCGCCTGTACCGGTGAAACGCTGAACGCGGTCCAAGGCAGGGAAAAACCAATTAAACACAAAGAGAGAATCGATACCCGTTTCGCTAATGAAAGCCGCATCATTTCAGCTATTGCTCCGCAAATAAATAACGTTTTTCCACTTGACGATTGAATTGATGCCATTGTTCATTAGTTAAAGCATTCAACATCGGTCGATCGAGCAATATCTCTCCTCTTGTTATACTGGTTTAACGATTAAGACTACCGCCGAACGCGCTTGCACCCGATAGGTTTCCGATTCAATAGCGGCTGCGGCATCTAAATCACAGGCTGCCTCGGACAATTGCCAAGCAGTATCGATGACGCGATGCCATTTTTCCCCTTGTCCCAAGGGGGGTAACTGGAAGTTGAGAGATTCCCAGTAAGCGTTCAGCATAATGTGTAAATACTCGTTCGCCTTGGGATGACGCAGGGAAAAAGCTAAACTGTGGGAATCTTCCGACCAATCGGGTTTACTCAACTGTACGCCATGCCAACTGAGATGGGGTTCAAGACTGGTATAGGTGACTTCTAGCAATTTTTCCTGACGGAAAAGAGCTAATTTTTGATTAAAATCGATCAGTCTCCTTACGAAACACCAAAGATCGAACTCTTGCTCTACCGCACTCCAATCGAACCAACTTAACTGGTTATCCTGACAATAGGCGTTATTGTTGCCCTTTTGGGTGCGTCGCACTTCGTCCCCCATCAACAGCATAGGTGTTCCTTGGGAAATAAACAGGATCGTTAAGAGATTTTTTATTTGTTGCAGTCGCAGGGTTTTAATCCTCTCGTTATTGGTTTCCCCTTCTACCCCACAATTCCAGCTAAAATTATCGTTGCAACCGTCCCGATTCTCCTCGCCGTTAGCCTCGTTGTGTTTCTCGTCGTAGGAAACTAGATCGTTAAGGGTAAAGCCGTCGTGACAGGTAACAAAATTTATACTTCTATTGACATCGGTATCGGGTCTGTGGTATATGTCGGGGCTTCCTAAAATCCGCGCCGCTAATTTGCTGACTATGCCGGTATCTCCCCGGACAAAAGCGCGCACATCATCGCGAAAAGGACCATTCCACTCGGAAAACCAATCGGCAAATTCGACAAATTGACCGACACTATACAATCCTGCTGCATCCCAAGCTTCGGCGATTAATTTTGTGCCGGCTAAGACCGGATCCGATTCGATCGCCCAGATCATGTTATAACCTTTTTGCAGAATCGGTTCCCCGTCCACATTGCGCGATAATACGGCCGCCAGGTCAAAGCGAAAACCATCGACGTGCATTTCCGACACCCAATAGCGCAAACAATCGAGAATCATTTTGCCAACAATGGGATGACTGCCCTTGAGGGTGTTACCACAGCCGGTATAGTTGCTATAGAGGCTTTTATCTTCCCCGTCGAGGATGTAGTAGGTGCGATTATCGATACCTTTCAAGGAAAGAGTCGGCCCGGTTTCGTCCCCCTCGGCGGTATGATTGAAAACCACATCGAGAATCACTTCGATCCCCGCTTTGTGTAAAGCTTTCACCAGATCCCGAAATTCATTCAAAGGACCCAGGGGTGAGCGATCGCTACTGTAACCGGCATGGGGCGCAAAAAAGCCGATCGTGCTATAACCCCAATAGTTAGTTAACCCTGGCATAGCGGCAGCGGGATCAAAGTAATGAATCGGTAACAATTCCACGGCAGTAATGCCTAGGTTTTTCAAATAGGGTATTTTTTCGATTAATCCCGCAAAAGTACCTCTTTTTTCCTCGCTAACGCCGGAATTCGGGTTACGAGTAAAACCACCGACGTGCATTTCGTAGATCAAACTGGCAGAGTAGGGAGTGCGTAGCGGTGCGTCATCTTCCCAATCGTAGCGGCCTGGATCCACTACCAGACCCCGCAAAGCTCGATGACAATTATCGCCTTTTTCGCTGGCAGCTTGTCGATCATAAATTTCCGCACCGACAATCGCTTTCGCATAGGGATCGAGAACTACTTTATCAGGATCGAAGCGATGACCCTGGGCCGGATTATCCGGACCATAGACTCGATAAGCATACACTTGACCGACTCCAATGCCGTGAACGAAAATATGCCAATAGAAAAAAGTGCGATTTTCTTGGGGATTCAGACGAATAATTTGACTAGGTTGCGGGGAATTGGCATCATCAAATAATAATAATTCTATGGCAGTGGCATACTTAGAAAATAGTGAGAAGTTGACACCATCGGCCAAGACAGTCGCACCGACGGGATGGCTTTTACCGTGATCGGTTTTTAAGGTCATTGTCAAGAGATAAGAAGTGATTAGGAGTAGTATAAGATTATTCGGCGTTGCTGAATCAAGCTATGAATGCCAAATGTGTGTCCTATCCAAAAGTTAGTTTTGGTCTAGGTTTTAAAAATATCACAAAAGAATGTTCAGAACTCAAATCAGCAACGCCAGATTTTAATGGAGATGGCGTGATTAATTTCCAAGACCTTGCCCTATTCAATAAAGCTCTCAATTTCCCGATAGATAAAGAAAACAATTAGAGGAGTTTTAAATGGCCTTTCCCGAAGATTTTAGGCTTGATTAAGCCAATTGATTAAGTCAGCTTGAGTCTCAAAGTCTAGCAATGCTTCTCCTAAGTCTTCTAATTTTTCTACTGAGAGTTTTTGGATAGTTTCAGTGATATGCGGGGGAAGTTCACCAAAACGTCGCTTTAGTTGACGTAGCACTAACTTGGATGCTTCTTTTTGAAGTCCGATAGCTTCTCCTTGTTGAATCCCTTCGATTCTACCCTTTTGAATCGCTGCTTCTCTATCTTGTTCGTATAAAGGGGCTAAACGCATAATAAATTTCCTCTCCTCCTGGGTTCTTTTGGGTAAGGCTTGCAAGTTTCTACTCAAATTGTATAATAATTTTAAGGAAGCTGATTTAAAGGGATGATGAGGAGACAAGGCCTCTAATTCATCAATCGCTCTGGTTCTAGTTCCTCCTCTGCCTAATAATCTTAACCAAAGGGTTTCAGGGGTTTCAGGTAATTGATGCAGGACAATAAGGGATGTGGTTAATGCTGGAGGTAAAAAGTAAATTCCTTCTCCCCAATCTGGGTTTAATTGACCTGAAAAAGCAGTTATAATCCTCTGACTGGCAGTAGGAGTTAGTATCCATAGTCTAGGAATATTTTCTGCTAATAAGGGTTGTTGATGACGGTGAGCTTCTCTTTGTAATTGTTCCCGCACAGTCAACAGTTTAGATAAACAAGCGAGAATTCCCTCAATCGTG
>NZ_JAPZSZ010000020.1:0-23865 GCF_027532095.1 Microcystis sp. LE19-195.1E | reverse complement strand
CCGGGGGCGGAGGTGGCGGTTTCGGTGATGTTGCCCATGCCGACCGAGTGATGATTCCTTCCAGAGAGCAAAGCCGCGCGGCTGGGAGAGCAGAGGGCAGTGGTATGAAAACGGGTATATTTTAGCCCCTGTGCCGCTAATCGCTCGAAAGTGGGGGTATTGCACGGGCCACCGAAGGCACTGGCGGCTCCGAAGCCCACGTCATCGAGCAGCACGATCAGCACGTTGGGCGCGCTGGCCGGCGGTCGGATATCTCGAATCGGGGGATAGTCAGTGTCCGGATTCTTCGCGTCGTAGGTGGTTAGACCGAAGGCGGTTAAGTCGGGAATCGGTAGAATTTGGCGTTGGATCGGCTTATCTTGGGACATCGTTCATTTCCTCAGGTAAATTTTTTCGAGAATCGATCAGGTCGAGAAATATTTAAATTTGTTAATTTCTCTTGACAGAATGCCTAATTTGTCGTGTTGAAGCGCATCGTTCGGGCCATTGACTATCCTATCGCTTGCCAAAATCGATAATCTCTCGACCTTGCCAAAACTCGCACAGGCTCGGCCAGATGGGGGATCAATCCCCCACGACGAGGTCATTCGGAAACCCGATTATTCCGTTGTGCCTCCCGTAATTTCTGTTCGTCCCCCGGGGACAGTTTCGGACGAGCGAGCGCGTCATATAGGATTTATGCAATCGACAAAAATCGCCTAGATTAAAAGTTTGACACTCTCCGCCCTAAAAGTGCGGAGATTCTTGGGCTGAATCCTGCCTCTACTAGCAAAGCTAATTTTGGTCTTACAGTTTCATGTCTAGTCCGACTACACCTATAAGGCAAGCACTCTTAGGGACTACTCCCCAATCGTAAATTAGGGTATGCCCTACCCTATTTAATTTTTTTGCTCTCCCACATATCCCGTATTTTTTTTGATTAGGGCAGTGAGGTATTGGGGCAACCCAAAATGGGTTGGTGACACCAGCTTTTGTCCAACGGTCAGTTCCCGTGCCACGACTACACATCTGATTTTCCGCTCGCCAATCAGTTTAACACAAAGCCGTCCTAAGGGTATTTTACCTTTTTTTGGGCCTTTTTTCTCGACTTGATTGAGTCGAAACCTTTTTCCTATCGGCATTTCAGGCTTTTTCAGCAAACCCTATTTAGGGCTTGCTTAATATTACTGGAAGCTTTGCTAGAAAACGGTTTTGGGACTTTTTTAGCCAAAAAAGTGCAAGAAACAAACGTTGAGAAATCGATCCGAGGGACTCAAAACCCTTGCACTTTCCGGAGGCGATTGCAAAGGGTTCCGCTTCCCAGTGCGCGAGGTCATTCTGTTATTCTGACTTCCCCTCCCGACGACCGGCTACTGACGACCGACTCCTAACCCCACCAATAAACTTTTTCAGCAGACCCTAAATATGAATTGGTGGACAGTGCATCGCTCTACGGTAAGATTTTCTTATTGGATTTTTGCCAAAGAACGCTTAAATTCTTCAAGAGAATTAGCGGTAGCTGCTAATTTTAGTAGCTCTTTTAAGAGAGCAAGGTTAGTGATTTTGTCAATCATCTCTTCAATTTCTGAAGAAATCTGTCCAAAACGCACAGTTAAAACTGTTTTTATGGCATCACGGCTTTTTTCTAACGCTCCAATTTCCTTACCAATTTCCTTACCGCGTTCGATTCCTCCTAACTCCATATTACTTACTAAAGGCATGGTTCTTTCCTCCTAAAATTGTTTGATTTTACTCTCTAAACTGGCTTGTAATTCAGTGGATAAAGTTATCATATTTTCGATGATTTCAAACAGTTTAATTATCTGTTCCCTCTCAAACTCCTTTTCATACAATCCCCTGATTAACTTCCACTTCCACTGTTCCCGTTGGTGGCAGCTTCCCAGTAGTCGCTTTTGTTTTCAGGTGTGCCATGACGATTATAGCAAAGGGATTGCTACTTGCTTCCAATTAGTCACTGATAACTGATAACTGATAACTGAATAGAGTTTGTCAGCAAAACGTTTTTTTGTCTTAAAGTCCAGAAAACGGGTTTCTTCAAGAAACTCGTTTTCTAGAAAAACGCTTCAAAATATTCGCTTAATGCTTCTTTCCAGGGTTCATCATAATTGGCGGTTGTTCGGTTCATTTGAGTTGTCCGCTTACTTCTAGGGTATGAAGCACAATAGCGTAACGCACCAATTTAATAATAGAGGTGGTGCGTTACGGCGGATTGTTAATTTTGTTTTTTTGACGGAATTGATAGCCGCAAACACTCAGCCTACACTCTTTTGGCATACTGTTTCTTGAGAACAGGTATAACGCCTAGTAGGATAAATAAACCTATATTTAGACTGGGTTCAGGTATAGTTACAGTGTAATTTGCGGGGACAATAGGAACAATTTGAATGAATTGACTTGGATTAGTTGGATCATTAGCGGCTAAGGTTCCATCAGCAAAAATTGTTTGACTCAAATCTACATTTAGGGTTAAATTAGAGCTACCTTTTCCAATAACTTGAAAGTGCATTAAGCTAAATTGTTCTGGTTGATTCAGTCCCAAGAGTGAACCTAAACCGGCATCAGGAAAAGATGCTCCCCCTAAGTCGGTAATTGTCCCATTAATGTTATTTAAGGTTCCTCCCCGAAAGAGAGTAAAGTTAGAAGTAACTAAGGGACTATTATCATCAACTGGATTAAAAGGAATGTCAATATTTTGGATTTTGTTGGCTTCAAAATTGAGATTGATAGCACTACCAGTTAATCCGATAGGATTACTATGAATATCCCTCATTAAGACTTGAACAAAAAAGCGATCGCCTATATTTAAGGGATTATTTTGATTAAGGAATCCACCGGGGGTTCCTGCGATGTCTTCTATCAGATTAAATTCAACGGCTAAATTAGGCATAATTTTCTGTCAATTTGTGAATGGATAAGACGAAATCAGGTTGTAGATCACTCCTAGCACTCGTAGGGTGTGAAGTGCGATAGGGTAATGCCTCAATTTAATGATAGAGGTGGTGCGTTACGGCGGATGGTTAATTTTAGTTTTTTGACCTAACGCACCCTACACTCTATTGTTGCCAGAAATTTAGGTTAGATCAAGCTTAGTCCGTAGTCAGAAGTTAAGACTAAGAAGTCACCTAAATTGATTCCACCGTCTCCATTAATATCAGCAGTGGGATCGTATTTAGAACCACCAATACTACTGTTGAAAGCGGCTTGTAATGGTGCTAAGTCACCCCGATCTACTTTACCATTGTAAGTAATATCGCTGTTAAAGGTTGATTTACCAGTTAAGGCGACATCATAGGCTGTGTTATTGATGGCGTTACTGTGAATAACTAAACCATCATTGAGGTTAAAGCTTTCTCGCGCTGCGGTGGGTGCATAAGTTAATTGAACACGCCAAGTTTGTCCCGGATTGAGTAAGATATCTCCCTGACTGAAATCAGCGTTAGTGGTAACGTTGGAGGCTTTAACTTCTATGTTGGAAATGGCGAGAATATCTTCGGCGTTAACTCCTGTATTGGTGATGTCAATGTATCGGAATCTGTCAGCAAATTTGGGACGAACTAGGTTACTGTTACTCCAACCTTGACGATATTGTGAGAGGGGAGTCCCGAAAGTAATCGCGTTTTTATCAATAGATATCCTTTGTTCTGGAATATTGGTAACATTGACGGTGAGTTGTTTCTCATAAGACAAACCGCCTTGGTCTGTGGTTTTAACCCGGATACTGTAATTATTCTTGGTTTCGTAGTTGAGAGGAGTATTAGTTTTGAGTTGGTTTCCGTCGATGGTAAAGAGACTATTATCAGTTGAACCTATACCAGTAACTAAGCTATAGGTGAAGGTATTACCAGTATCAGGGTCAGTAGTGTTGAAGTTACCGATGAGGGTATTTAGGGGTGAGTTTTCCGCGACGGTGTTGTTAGATAGGTTGAGATTTGTTGGGTTTTCGTTGACATCGCTAACACTGACGTTGAGTTGTTTTTCATAAGACAAACCGCCTTGGTCTGTGGTTTTAACCCGGATACTGTAATTATTCTTGGTTTCGTAGTCTAAAAGTCCATTAACTTTAAGTTGATTCCCGTCGATGGTAAAGAGACTGTTATCAGTTGAACCTATCCCAGTAACTAAGCTATAGGTGAAGGTATTACCAGTATCAGGGTCAGTCGTGGTGAAGTTACCGATGAGGGTATTCAGGGGTGAATTTTCCGCGACGGTATTGTTAGATAGGGTGACATCTGTGGGAGATTCATTGACATCGCTAACACTGACGGTTAGTTGTTTTTCATAGGACAAACCGCCTTGGTCTGTGGTTTTAACCCGAATACTGTAACTATTCTTGCTTTCGTAGTTGAGAGGAGTATTAGTTTTGAGTTGGTTTCCGTCGATGGTAAAGAGACTGTTATCAGTATCTCCTGTCCCAGTAACTAGGCTATAGGTGAAGGTATTACCAGTATCAGGGTCAGTAGTGGTGAAGTTACCGATGAGGGTATTTAGGGGTGAGTTTTCCGCGACAGAATTATTACTAAGGCTTAAATCGGTGGGATTTTCATTTTCGTTAACGTCGTTGACATTAATGGTCAAAGCTTTCTGGAAAACGCCACCGTTACTGTCAGAGGTTTGTACCCGAATACTGTAACTATTCTTGCTTTCGTAGTCGAAGATGGAGTTAGTTAAAAGGCGATTACCGCTAATTTGAAACAGACTATTATCTGTACTACCTGTACCCCCGATTAAACTATAGGTAAAGGGTTCACTACTATCCGGGTCAACTGTTGAGAAAGTACCGACTTCTGTACCTACAGGAAGATTTTCCGCGATAGAAGAAGTGTTTAAGGATACATCAGTGGGGGCTTGACTTAAGACCTGAGCATTGTCAATTTGATCAGTTAAAGCCGTTCCTGTATTCTCTGTAACTACATCCGTAATCGATTTAGTTCCAGCCCCGGCTTGTTGTAAATCGTTAGTAGTTTCACCCAAAGCCACTTTTTGGACTTGAGCAAATTCCTGTTGTAGAGACGCATTTGGCGTACTTGCGGCGATGTCTTCAATCTTTTGGTTGGCTGCTGCGATGACTTGCGCGGCCCCATCGGCGATCGCGCTAACATCTACATTATTGGTCAGTGTCGCCGCTTCTTGAATGACGGTTTGTAATTGGGTAGCATTGGTCAAATCTATGGTTGTTCCGCCTTGAATTTGACTAGCCAAGGCTGAAACGACATTTTTAACAATATCTCCCGTAGAAGCTGAGGAAGCCCCATCTAACAGTCCCGCAATTTGGGTAATGGCGTTTTGTACCTGAACTAAGGCGGCAAAAGTTGCCGCTCCTCCTGGCGTATTATTAGTCGTAGCGACGATGGGATCGATGTTGCTAAGATCAACACCAGCAGGAAGAGACAAAGCGGTGGTTACTGCTGTGTTTGCTTGTTCTACCGTTAACCCTTGAGAGACTAAATTCTCGACTAGGGAGGTTAAAGCGGTGATGGTAGTAGAACCCGCAAGGGCTGTGAGGGGCGTTTGTAAGGGTAAACCAGTTGCTGTATCTACACC
The DNA here is from genome assembly GCF_027532095.1 of Microcystis sp. LE19-195.1E. Lineage (NCBI taxonomy): Bacteria > Bacillati > Cyanobacteriota > Cyanophyceae > Chroococcales > Microcystaceae > Microcystis > Microcystis sp. LE19-195.1E. The sequence goes on along the minus strand of NZ_JAPZSZ010000020.1, from coordinate 18,324 downwards.
GCCAAAGACTACTAGACGACCTTCTTCGGGGTCAAATACACCGTTAGCATTAGTGTCGAAGCTCTGGGGAATATCGAGGAGATAAAAGCCTGTTTGATCGGTAGTAGTAAAGGGTTCATTCGTATCGAGAACACCATCTTTATCCGCATCGAAGAAAACCGTCGCCCCAGCGACATAGTTATCAATAACAAAGCCGCTATAACTGGGATAGATGCGGAAGATATGATCGATACTAGCCTGTCCGTCCGTTACCGCAATTTTGACATCGAAGGGGACAAAGTAACGGGGAGGATTATTAGAATTGAGGTTTAAGTCTCCATTAGATTGAACCGTCAGGGTTAACCAGGGAGGAAGAGAAGTTCCATCCGCTTTTGTCGCTGTACCGGTTAACGCATTACCATCGGGATCGACATATACTCCCGGAATGGTAACGTTATTAACGATGGAACGACCCCAGAGGCGGTTTTGGATTTGGGGAGGGCGATTACCGCTACCTTGGACGTAACCAAAGTTAACTTTACTAAAGATTTCGCTAGTGGTAATAGTCAGGACTTTTTCGGGAGGAGTGGGAAAGGTAAATTGCCAACCCACAGGGGTATCTACTTTCACTCGATAGGTTCCGGCGACTAAATCCTTAAACTCATAGCCGCCTAAGTTATCGGTGACGGTATTGGTTTCTCCTGGATCACGGACATTATTATTATTTTGGTCGAGGTAAACTGTCCAACCGTTTAAAGCTGGTTCAAACTGATAGTTGTTTCCAGTGAAGGCATAGCCCCACTCACCCGATTTATCGATATCATCCCAGAGGAAACCGCTAATTTCTCCCTTAGTCCCTTGAAACCCGAACCGGTTATAGGCAGCATAAGGATTTTGGGCAGATGTAGTAAAAGAAACGGAAGTAGCACCAACAGAATTATTACCCTGAGTTGGCTGCCAATCAGCCGAAGGCAGTTCAACACTAACCGTATAATCGCCAAAGGGACGACTGCCAAAATAGTACCATCCAAAACCAAAATTATCAGTCTCTGTGTAGGTACTATCAATGATTTGCCCGTTTTGGATTAGATTGATTTTCCAATGGGGTAAATAGCCTTCATTGGCTTCGTGTCCCTCATACCACCAGGTACCATTGCCGTTGACATCATTCCAGATAAATCCAGAAATATCGCGATAGGTAGATTGATAACCGAAGTTAATATCAGAGATACTCGATCCTGAATAAACAATGGGTTGAGAGGGGCTATGGGTGGATTGCCAAGTATTTAATCCATCGGGTGATTCAACTGTAACGGTATAGTTACCGTTAGGAAGAGGAAGCGGGTTACTAGGATTAACATTAGCAAAAGCAGTATTAGGGTAATTTAATCCATGCTGGGCATCATAATACAAACCTGTCTGAGCATCGTAAGTCAATACGGAAGGTCGAAATTGATAAGTGTTTCCACTTGGACCTTGATATAAACCACTTGTCTGATCGTAGTACAAATAATAATCGGAAGGTGGGACAGGGGAAACAGAAGAGAAAAAGTTATTAGGAGAATACTCGATAATTTGCCCTGAATTATAGTAGGAATCTTGATCAATATAGGAATTAACTCCTGTTCCTAATAAATCGAGGACTAGGTACTGGGGTAAATTAACGGAAACATTAGGTTTAATCTGATAATCATTACCTGTGCTTGGATCGTCATAGTAACCTGTATTAACATCATAAACTAAAGAAGAAGGAGGGGAAGAAGTAAACGAAGAAACTCCTGTAAACCCGTAATAACCATACTTATCAGTTAGGGTGGTTTGAACAGTTTGTCCGCTTACATCTTCTAAGGTTACTTTCCAACCGGCTAATCCTTTGTCATTAGAGTAGTAGTAGTTATCAAAGACACCATCTCCATAGAAATCATTCCAGACATACCCAGTAATATCCCCGTAATTGAGGCTAACATTTTGTTTGTAGCCAAAGTCAATATTGCTTCGGCTTGCACCCGAAGCAACGGTAACTAAGCGAGAATCAGATGGAAAAGAATTATAATTGCCACTTCCTGTAGATTGCCAGGACTGCACTGTGGGGGGGACAATCACGGTAACGTTGTAATCTCCTGATGCTAACCCAGCAAAATTGTAACGTCCCCAGGGATCAGTTTTGGTTGAGGTTTCCCCTGCATCTAAAGTACCATTGTTGTCACTATCGAGAAAAACTGTCCAACCGGCTAAACCAAAATTAGTATAGTAGTAGTAGTAAGTCGAAGTTGGAGCATATTCATCGAGATAGTTATCGCCATTAGCATCATTCCAAACTGCCCCACTAATTTCCCCATAAGTGCCTGTAATGCCTGTATTATTAGGATTAGATAGGCCAAAGCTTACATTATCAATTAGCTGAGATGCACTAACTGAGACAGGCAATCCTGGAGAATGAGTAAACTGCCAATTGGCATCTAGGGGAATTACCTCAACAGAATAATCTCCTGGAGAAACTCCGACAAAAACATAACGCCCCCCATTATCGGTTACAGTGCTACTAATAAGGGTTCCATTTTGTAAAAGATTGACTGTCCATCCTGCTAAAAGAGACTCGCTTTGATTCTGTATCGCGTCACTATTAGCATCATTCCATAAACTGCCTTGAATTTGACCATCACTTAAACGATAGGCAAAATTAGCTTGACTAATTTCTCCAGTCGTGGTACTAATTATTTGTGTATCGCTGTATCCAGTAGTTGTTTGCCAACTATCAGATTGTTTAACGACACTGACAGTATAATTTGTATTTCCCTCTAATCCAGTAAAGGTGTAATAACCACTACCATCAGTGAAGGTTCTTTTTTCATTAGTGTCTAAAATTCCGTTATTGTTGGCATCAAGATAAACTAACCAGCCTCCTAAACTTTGTTCTGACCTGTTGTTGTAGTAGTCTTGATAGCCGTTGCTATTAGCATCGTTCCAAAGATAACCTGTGATTTGGGTTTCCGGTTTTCGATAGCCAAAGGGAGCATAGGCATAAAATCTGTATGATCCATACCATGGATAAGATTGAGCAGAAAGAGAAACGGGTTGTGAATTATTGGTACTGTAATAATAGTTTGTAGTTCGCACCCAATCTTGAGAGGGTAGGGTAACAGTTATTAAATAATCCCCCAAGGGTAAAGAACCAAAAGAATAATAACCAGAACCAGAACTCTCGGCATAAGTGACTTTGGTAAAACTAGGATCATCAGGTTTAGTTAGGGTAATTGTCCAACCAACAAGTCCAGGTTCTTGAGAGCCATAACTACCATAGTTTTGAGTTCCATTCCCGTCAAAATCATGCCAAAGATTACCCGTGATATCGCCGTAATACTGAATCATAGTTGACCTCCTAATTTCCTTTTTTGATTTTACCTAATGTCCTAAGGAAAGAGCTTTTGGCTGCTATAGTATTATTTATTCAGCCGAGTCAGCCTGTTTTCCACAAACTCAGCCAGTCTAGGTTAGGCTTAAAAAAAACTATCAAACCATCAATTAATCGTTTCTACCATTTTGAGAGCGTTTTTTTCTACCGTCAATAGGATATAAAATATGCTTATTTTTTTTTTTTTTCTCATCAGGTTTATTCATGAATCAGAGAAAATCAAATTAAATTCGGTGCGGTTAAACCTCAAGCCATCAGAAAACGGGTTTCTTTGAGAAACCCGTTTTCTAAGAAACCCGTTTTCTAGATATTGATTTTTGCCAAAGACTGCTTAAATTCTGCGAGAGAATTAGCGGTAGCTGCTAATTTTAGTAGCTCTTCTAAGATAGTAGGGTTAGTCATTTTGCCGATTATCTCTTCAATTTCTGAAGAAATCTGTCCAAACCGCACAGTTAAAACTGTTTTTATGTCATCGCGGCTTTTTTCTAACGCGCCAATTTCCTTGCCAATTTCCTTACCGATTTCCTTACCGCGTTCTATCCCTCGTAACTCCCCAATTTCCTTACCGATTTCTTTACCGCGTTCGATTCCTCGTAACTCCATATTACTTACTAAAGGCATGGTTCTTTCCTCCTCAAATTGTTTGATTTTACTCTCTAAACTTGACTGCAATTCAGGGGATAAAGTCATCATATTGTCGATGATTTCAAACAGTTTAATTATCTGTTCTCTCTCGAACTCCTTTTCATATAATCCCCTGATTAACTTCCACTTCCACTGTTCCCGTTGTGGCAGCTTTCCAGTAGTCGCTTTGTTTTCAGGTGTGCCATCACTATTATAGCAAAGGGATTGCTACTTGTTTCTAGTTCTGTCCATCTTTCCTCATAGTCCAGTAATTTAACCGTTGGGAATTTCAGACTCACTTCACCACCAGCGATGGTATAATTATAGGAATCTGGTCGCCAATTTACTCGTTCATCTCCTAATATAGCGAGACTGATAACCGGTTTCTGATACAAATCAAAGGCACGATAGTTATAAATATACATCCTCTGAGGGAAGTTTTCTTCGTATTGACTTTGAATTTCAATATGAATCAAAATCCAGATTTCTTCACCCCTGAGTAACCAAACTTTATAGAGTTTGTCAGCGAAACGTTTTTTTGTCTTTGCTGAAGCGGTAATCCGTTTGAGTTCTTTTTCTAGGGATTCGGGAGTTTTTGTCCAATCAATTAATTGGTGAACTTCGGGAAAGAAGAAATGTAAAAACGCTTCAAAATACTCGGTTAATGCTTCTTTCCAGGGTTCATCATAATTGGCGGTTGGTTGTTTCATGGCAAGTCACTACCAATTGGAAAGTTAGGCGATCCTCTAGATTCATTATTCCCCATAAATATCATCAATGCTACTTGTCGTCACAAAACTTCCCATGAGAGCAACCTACATCTACATCTTAGCTAATTAGCTAATGTTTCAACAAAAGTTTTATTCTCTCCCTTTGTCACCGGGAAACTCACCTCTAATTGCCAACTTCCTCCTAAGGCTGCATTTCCTACCCGTCGGCTGGAAGCCGCTATTTTTGCCCCAGTAATTTGGGACAATTTAGTAATAAACTCTGTCCCGGCATCTCCCGCCGCGACGTTACAACCGTACAGTAGAATACGATTAATCTTTGCCCAATTCTGTAACTGTTGGCGGTAATCGTAAATATTTGTTAAATTGAGTTGACAATTCCCTAAATATAAGCATCCCAGCGCACCATGGGAGACGAGGTGAATGGTGGTGATGTGGGGATTTTGTGGTAAAAAAGTGGTGATTTGTTCGATTCCGTCTTGATTGGGAGAGAGAATAACGGTGGCGACTCCGGGGATTACCCCAGCTTGGAGACTTTGATAATCGGTAACACCAGCATCGAGGAAAACTACAGCATTTAATTCGGGTGCGGTTAAACCCTGATTTCTCGCACCAGCCACCTGATTAATTTGACTCAAGCCATCAGATTGAGCGAAATCGAACAAAACATCGTCAACAGCAGGAAGGCTCGGCAACAGGGTAGAATTCATGATATTAACCTCAAGGGATGACTGCGACTATTTTGTGCAAACAATCGCCAATTTTTCATGACTTCCATAACATAAATTTACAGAAAACGGGTTTCTTCGAGAAACCCGTTTTCTCGATAATATTCACGACAACCCTATTATGCCTAAGATCTACCGTCTTGCCCAAGGTCATTTAAACCTATTGGAAACCTGTCCACCCAGATTTCAAAAAGTCTATCTAGAGGAACTTAACACACCGGCTGACCCTGAACAATTGCAGCGGCAAGAATGGGGCAGTCAGTTTCACCTATTATTACAGCAGCGGGAATTAGGGCTGCCGATCGCATCTTTATTACGGGAAAATGAACAGTTAGAACATTGTTTAACGGCCCTATTAAAGGCTGCCCCGGCAATTGCCCAAAATCCGGGAGAAACCAATCGAGAAGCGGAACATTGTCGCAGTTTAACTGTGGGTAATTATTTATTAACGGTTATCTATGATTTAATTTTATTAGAGAGCGATCGAGCGGTAATTTTTGACTGGAAAACCTACTTAAAACCTATCGATGCTGACCAACTAGCCAAAAATTGGCAGACGAGACTTTATCTGTATGTGTTGGCAGAAACTTCTGCTTATCCTCTTGATAGTTTATCGATGACCTATTGGTTTGTGCAGTTGCCCCGCAGCCCCGAACAAATTACTTTTAACTATAATCGGAAACTACACCAACAGACAGGGCGAGATTTACGCCGTTTATTGAAGGATCTCGATCGCTATCTATCAGCATACCAAAATGATTTAGTTGATTTTCCCCATCGTCCCGATTGTCAGCTTCATTGTCCCTATTATCTTCGACAAGAGCGATCGGTCTCAATAGACTTACCCTCGATCGAGGATATCCCTGAAATCAATCCTTTTGTCTAATTATTGCCAATTTTGTCAGATCAGAATTATAAATTCTCAACTCTGAATTCTGAAGATTATTTTTATTTATTCTCCCTTCTCCCCCACTTCCCACTTCCCACTTCCCACTTCCCCACTTCCTAATTCATACTTTGTGCTTTTTGTCAAAAAAACTTTTTTTTTGCAATAAAACTACACAAAAAAAAGATCATCGTTGTGGGTGAAATTGACTAATTTAGCTGTCTTAACTAGGATCACCTTGTAGGTGTGGCAAGGGTTTCAACCATTGCTGTCTAAAAAAGCACAGAATAACCCACTATGAAATTCTATCAAATCGCTGTAACCATTGTAAAATCGTTGTTAAATAAAAATCTTTCTCAATTAATTCTTAAGAATTTATAAATATTGCGAAATGTTAATTTAAATATTATCAAGTTTTTGGAGTCAATAGATAATTTTTGCTTATATTTGTCCAACATGGGGTTAGAAGTCAGGAGTCGGGAGTCAGAAGTCAGTATTCAGGAGACAGGAGATTATTTTTATGTATTCTTCCCACACCCCACACCCCACACCCCACACCCCACACCCCACCTCCCCACTTTCCCACTCTCGACAATTCTCCTTCTCCGCCGCGTTAAGCATAGTCGATAATAATAAAAGACAGATCGATCGCTTGCGCTCATGACCGGCAACCACTACCAAACCTTAGAAATCAGCCATAAATCGACCCCTGACGAGATTAAACGGGCTTATCGGCGTTTAGCCAGACAATTCCATCCCGATAGTCAAAACGATAGTGCCAGTCACGATAAAATCGTTGCTATTAACGCCGCCTACGAGATTTTAAGCGATCCGAGGCTAAGAAAGGACTATGATAACCAACTAATCGCCAATTTTCCCGAAAAACGCGGCCAACGCACTGCCACTGCCCAAGCAAATTACCATCGTTACAAAGAAGCGGTCCAGGAAGACGAGGCCCTAGTCAAACAGTGGTATAACCAGACCTATAGCCCGATTAATCGTCTGATCGGTCAAATTATCCGGCCTCTCAAAGGTCAGATCGATCACCTATCCGCCGATCCCTTCGATGATCAGTTAATGGCTGTTTTTCAAGACTATCTAGAAACCTGTCGCCAAAATCTCGATCGAGCCAAAACCCTCTTTTGCCAAAGGCCCAACCCTGCCAAAATGGCCAAAGTGGCCGCTTCTCTTTACTACTGTCTCAATCATCTCACTGACGGACTAGAAGAATTAGAAACCTTTACCCTTAACTACGACGATCACTCTCTCCACACCGGTCAAGAAATGTTTCGCATGGCCCAGCGTTTACAGGTGGAAGCTAAACAGATAGCCAGTCAGTGCCAAAATTAAATCTCTAGCCATGGGCAAAAAAAAAGACGAAAATAGATCAAGACCAGATTTACCCAACCCTAGCTTAACCCCGATGAGAGACAAACAATCAGAAATTACCAATATATCCACCCCTAGAGATTCTGATCTTTATTCCTTGCCTCCGGCCGTCCAACGGGCTGCTAATATCCTTTTACGTCAGGGAAGAATCGGTTTTTGGACGCAGATTGTCCTGGGCGTAATTTCAGGGGTTTTATTACTGATTGCTACCGCTAGTTTATTAGGGACGAGACAACGCACTTCTGGCATTGAAATCGGTGTTTTATGTGCCATTGGTGGGGCTGGTTTCTTGGTGGTCGCCATTTTCTTTTCCTCTCGTTACATGAAAATTGCCCGTCAAATGTTGAGGGGTGATCAAGATAGTCGCCCGAAAAAATCCGATACTATTCAGTTAATCCGTCAGGGTTTAATCGCTAATATTATCGGGATGTTTTTAACGATTTTGGGAGCGCAAGCGTTAGCGGGAATCGTCTTAATTAAATCCCTCAATGTTCCCCAAGGTACTTTTAATGTTGCCTCTAACCCCAGTCAATTTGTTAATTCGGTTGATCTGTTAATTGTGCAGGCTAATACTAATACAATTCTCGCTCACTTTACTGGTATCGTTACTTCTTTGTGGCTTCTTAATCGTATTACTTCTAAATAAATATGGCCATGCAACGCACCCGTTTAAGTACGCTGGCTAATGTCACCAGCAGTCGATTTAATAGCTTTTTTGGTAATCCTTGGCGGCGGATTTCCCTACAGATAATTTGTGTTTTATTTGGAATTTTTTCTGGTCAAGCAATTGTCACCACTGCTGGACAAACTGCTCAATGGGATGTCACCGCGGCTGGTTTATTAGTGCTGTTTACGGAGGCGATTAGCCGGATTGTTTACCGAAAAAGTTCTCAGGCTAAACCCGCACCGATTCTGCGAGAATCTTTCAATTTACTCAAAATTGGTATCACCTATAGTTTGTTTCTAGAAGCCTTTAAAATTGGCTCTTAAATATTTAATGCTCACTGCCATTTTCCTGTGCCGATACTAACTGTTGTTTTTGTGCTATTTCTAAAAGCACTTTTCTGAGATTTCATCGGGGTTAATTTCAAGGTATCTAAGCCGTTCAGGCAGCCAGATGGCTCGTTGTTCAGCTTCTTGTTTAGCCAAGCGTTCTTGAGCAGCGAACCCCCATTTATACTAAATCCGTTCAGTATAGGCTACATATCAGGACAGGCACTCATGCCAAAGGGTGAATAAATAATCAGTTTTTAATAACCGGATTTAGTATGAGGACCAGAACGAGCATATATTAGAGTTCTTGCATAATTAATTTTTTAAAGTTCAAAAATGACAAAAATAGGCATAAAATTGCCTAAAATCCCTAAATAGAGCATTTAATTGATTAATGCTCATTCTTAATTCTCCTGACGACCGACTACTGGCTCCTTACTCCTCACCTAAGGTCAGATTTTTGATTTTTGCCAGAGGTCTATTAAAAAAACCTGTCCACTGTTCCTGAGAAACGTTAACATAAATTAACAACCCCTTAACAACCGATAAGATCATCCTCAATTTATCAGGAGTTCGACAGCGTGAACAAAAACGGTAATAACAAAAAATGGCGCAATGCGGGACTATATGCCCTATTGTTAATCGTAGTCCTTGCCTTAGCATCAGCTTTCTTCGATCGCCAGCCGGCAGTCCAACAAACTTGGAAGTATAGCGAATTTTTACAGGAAGTACGGGAAGGTAAAGTGGAAACCGTGCGCTTAAGTGCCGACCGGCAACGAGCGATCGTACCCACCCAAGATGGCACAAATGTATTGGTAAACCTGCCCAACGATCCGCAATTAATCAACATCTTGGCAGAAAATAACGTTGATATTGCCGTACTTCCCCAAAGAGAAGAAGGAGTATGGGTAAGAGCCTTCAGTAGCCTCTTTTTCCCGATTTTACTTCTTGTTGGTCTATTTTTCTTGCTCCGTCGCGCCCAAAGTGGTCCTGGTTCCCAAGCGATGAACTTCGGCAAATCGAAAGCAAGAGTACAGATGGAACCCCAAACCCAGGTTACTTTCGGTGATGTGGCCGGGATTGAAGGGGCAAAATTAGAATTAAACGAAGTGGTGGACTTCCTGAAAAATGCCGATCGCTTCACGGCAATTGGGGCAAAAATCCCCAAAGGAGTCCTTTTAGTCGGTCCTCCGGGGACAGGTAAAACCCTGCTTGCTCGCGCAGTAGCTGGAGAAGCAGGAGTCCCGTTTTTTAGCATTTCCGGTTCGGAATTCGTGGAAATGTTCGTCGGGGTGGGTGCTTCTCGCGTCCGCGACCTATTTGAACAAGCGAAAGCGAATGCACCTTGTATAGTTTTTATCGATGAGATTGATGCTGTCGGTCGTCAACGGGGTGCCGGTTTAGGGGGTGGTAACGATGAACGGGAACAAACCCTCAACCAATTATTAACGGAAATGGACGGTTTTGAAGGTAATACAGGTATTATCATTATCGCCGCCACTAACCGCCCCGATGTGCTGGATGCCGCTTTATTACGTCCGGGTCGTTTTGATCGCCAAGTGGTGGTAGATCGTCCGGATTACGCTGGCCGTAAGGAAATCCTTAATGTCCACTCCAGAGGCAAAACTTTGGCTCAAGACGTGGATCTCGATAAAATCGCCCGTCGTACCCCCGGTTTTACCGGTGCCGATCTAGCTAATTTGCTCAACGAAGCCGCAATTTTAGCGGCACGTCGCAATTTAACCGAGATTTCTATGGATGAGATCAACGATGCGATCGATCGTGTCCTGGCAGGTCCTGAGAAGAAAAATCGCGTCATGAGTGAAAAACGCAAAACTTTAGTTGCTTACCATGAAGCTGGTCACGCTTTGGTGGGTGCTTTAATGCCGGATTACGATCCCGTCCAGAAAATTAGTATTATTCCTCGCGGTCGCGCTGGGGGTTTAACTTGGTTCACTCCCAGCGAGGATCGCATGGAATCCGGGTTATATTCTCGCGCTTATCTGCAAAATCAGATGGCTGTAGCTTTGGGGGGTCGTTTAGCTGAAGAAATTATCTTCGGTGAGGAAGAAGTGACTACGGGTGCTTCTAATGACCTGCAACAGGTGGCACGAGTAGCGCGGCAAATGGTAACTCGTTTCGGAATGAGCGATCGCCTGGGACCGGTGGCCTTAGGTCGTCAAAATGGTAATGTTTTCCTAGGTCGTGATATCGCTTCCGATCGAGATTTCTCCGATGAAACTGCGGCAGCTATTGACGAGGAAGTGCGTAACTTAGTGGAACAGGCCTATCGTCGCGCTAAAGAGGTTTTAGTCAATAACCGCGCCATCTTGGACCAGTTAGCGCAAATGTTAGTGGAAAAAGAAACCGTGGACGCAGAGGAGTTGCAAAATATCCTCGCTAATAACGATGTGAAAATGGCGGCTTTAGCTTAAGTTTTGTAACATTTTCTTGACAAACAGCATCCTGATGGGTGCTGTTTTTTTGTTCAACGAAAATTAATGACAAACTTAATTTCTTGCTGTTAAGCTGTTAATCAGCTTAACAATACCCTGTTTAAATGCGTCTTAAGTAAGTGGTTATAATTAAATTGAAGATATATCCCCCCTTAATCCCCCCTTGATAAGTAGGGTTGATTCATGAATCAACCCTACCTTGATCAGGGGGTGTCTGATAATTTTTGATGCCTACCTACTGAGCTTAACATTCCTGTCTTTTCACTGATTACTGTTTACTGTTCACTGTCATGTAGCATCGATGACTACTTCCTCTTTACCTATTCTGATTGTTATTTGTGGGGCAACTGCCACGGGAAAATCCAGTTTAGCCCTACAATTGGCCGAAAAGTTTAATTCAGTAATTCTCAGTGCCGATTCCCGACAAATCTATCGAGAATTTAATATTGGTACTGCTAAACCTAGCTTAGAAGAATGTCAGCGGATTCCCCATTATCTAATTGATATTTGTGATCCTCAAGATAATTTTACCCTAGCACAGTACCAAGAACAAGCTGAGGATTTAATCACCACTCTCCACTATTCTCCCCTGTTTTTGGTCGGTGGTACGGGACTTTATATCAAGTCCATTGTCAAAGGTTTAAAAATACCGAGGGTTTCTCCTCAAGCGGATTTAAGACAGCAATTACAAGCTTTAGGGCAATCCTATCTTTATCAAATTCTGACGCAGGTAGATGAAGATGCCGCTAAAAAAATTCATCCCCATGATCAGATCAGGACTTTACGCGCTTTAGAGGTTTTTTATCTGACCGGAAAACCTATCTCTAGTCAGCAGGGAGAAAATCCTCCCACTTATCCGATTTTACAAATTGGTTTAGATTGTTCCCCAGAAAGTTTAGGCAAGCGGATCACTGTTCGTACTGATCAAATGATCGCCAGGGGATTAGTAGCAGAGGTGCAGAATTTGGGGGATAAATACGGTTGGGATTTGCCACTTTTGCAGACTTTGGGTTATGCAGAGATTAAGCAATATCTGCTCGGGGAAATTTCTTTAGAACAGGCGATCGATCTAATTATCCTCCACACCCGTCAATTTGCCAAACGTCAGCGCACTTGGTTTCGTGCCGATGCTGATATTATCTGGTTTCCCGTCGATAAAGAAAATTTATTGGAATCGGTGGAACGACAAATTATTTTGTTTCTTGAGGGGTTGTCAAGGCCCGATATAAAAACACATCATCCTCATTAAGGATTAACTGAAAGTTGTCATTTTGATTCAGTTTATTTAAGTGATCATCAATTAGTTCTGATGAACTAGACCAACCGGGATGACGGCGATCGAGTAGGATATAATTAAATTGATTTAAATCTAGGGATTGGGAACCTTCGATCGCTAATTTGATCATTTCTCGATGGGTAAGATGGGGGGCAATTCTAGAAGTAGTCAAGACACTCTCACTGGTGGTAATTTGGGTTAGAGCTTTTTGGGTGGCGGACCAAGTATCGAGGGAATTTAAATACAGTGACCAAAAATAGCCGTATTTAGCTAAGGCAAAAAAGGCAATAATTGCCCAAGTAATTATCCATTTAGGCTGCTTCAACCAGATGCTATTATGGGCTAAAGTGGCGATAACCGCTAGAAATAAAAAGGGCAAAATTGGCAGGGAATATTGAGTGGTTAAGTTTTTTTGTGGGGCATGATCTGCTAATAAATTTAAAGCGAGTGCGGGAATAGCGGCAATTATTGGGGCAGAATAGCGCCAGGATAAACCCCAAACTAAGGGAATAATTAATAGGATTAGGTATTCTAGATTATTGCCAGTAAAGATTTTTCCCAAGACAAGATCGGGTTTGAGGAAAAGATTAAAGATAATTGCTGGTAAACTATCTCCTAGATAACTATATCGAGAATCAGCCATTTCAATAACTGCTGATTTTCCTGTCAGGAGAGGGATTAATAATTTCGTGGTGATAATAAACCAAAGAATGCCGCTAATCATAGCAATTATTCCCGAGATTTTTTTCTTTTCCCAGAGAAGTAACCAGATACCCATTCCCAACAATGTTAAAGAGAGAATTGCTTTACAACCGAGAATAATAATGATTCCTAGACAAAATCCCCAGAGATTATTTAATCTTGCCGCTAAAATTGTCCAAAAAATCGCTGGCACTGCGATAACTTCGGGATGAAAATCAAAGAGATTAACATTAAAAATTAGGGGATAGAGCAGATAAACTAAGGCTAATGTATAAGCTTGTTTTTCTTTTAATCCCGCTTCTATTGCCAATTGCCAGAGGGGAAAAGCACCAAGAGAAAGGGAAAAAGCTTGTAAGAAAAGCAGCCAATAAACGCTAGGATAAATTTTATAAAGTAAGGCTATAGGATAGAGAATAAAAGCGATGTGATCGCCTAAAATATGGTAGTCCACAAAAGATATAATCGGTGGTTTACCTTGAGAAATTAGGTAAACTCCTTGATCGAACCAACCAAGATCGAGAGCATTAGATTGAAATAAAATATGTCTGATAGCACTGCAAACAAACAGGATTATTGTACTGGAACTAACTAACCAAAATAAATCATTTTTTTGGGACATAATCGTTAAGTTTTACTGGGATTTTTCGGGGTTATTACGACAATACTGCCAGGTATGTATAAAATAGGAAGCAACTTCAGTAAACCATGTTTTAAAAATATTTCTGTTCTCACTGGTGACGATAACCCCATTAATAAACTCTTGCCATTGGGGATCATTAGCGGGAAGAATGAAACCATAATAATCACAATTTAAAGGATTGCGCGGGATAAGTTTATAATCTTTTTCTAAGGATAAACCGAGAATGACAGCTTCTCCAATGAGCAGAATACCATCACTAGCAAAAGCATCTATTCTATTCCTTCTTAAACTTTGGATACCCCGCAGTCTTCCCGTCACTCCTTGAAATTCTTGATAGGTAGCAAGAGGATATTTTTGTCTTAATAATTCTTGAGTGCTGGTATCTCGCAAAACTCCAATACTTATACCTTCTAAGGACGAAGAAAAGTTAAAATTCTTCTGATTATCACTCCTCACTAAAAACTGAGTTCCCGTGACAAAAAAAGGACGAGAAAAACTGACACCATCAGGTATATTTTTTCTGATACTATTGGGACCACACTCGAAATCAACGGTTTTATTTTCCAATAACTGGAAGCGATTAAATAAAGTTGATTTATAAATTTTGACACTGATGATCTGGAGGTTTAATTTATGCTTTAGTTCCCCTCTGAGCAATTGGATAAAATCTAAGCATAATCCCTGCAAATTATTATTACTATCCCGATAGCCAAAGGGAATCGCATCTTCTCTCATAGCTACTTCTAATAATCCCGTGCGTTTAATTTTTTCTAGAACCGTTTCAGACTTAGCTGGGAGGGGAGCAAAAAAATTAGATAAAATAACGAGAGTAAGAATGATTAATTTCATGACTTTTGCCGAGATTATTTAAGATTTGTTATGGCCGTGATCCCATTTATCTAAAATGTCTTTGAATAATAATTCATCTAACCATGTCTTTACTACCACTGTCAAAGGTAAAGCCAATAATAAACCTAAGATGCCAAATATTTGAGCGAAGAAAATTTGAGCGATTAGGGTAATTGCTGGTAGTAAAGATACCTGTTTAGCCATGACAGTTGGTGTCAGCAAATAACTTTCGACATTTTGGATAATAAAATAGAGAATCAGAATAGCGACAATTTTCCAAGGTGCATCGATAACAGCAATGAGGATCGGAAAAATCACACTAGCAGTCGGTCCGATATTAGGGATAAAATTGAGCAATCCGGCTAGGATAGCATGAACGAGAACTAGATTAATTTGTAGAAGCAAAAGACCGAAACCACTGAATAATCCCACCATAGTTGAACTAATGGCAATTCCCAACAACCAATTACCTAAACCCGCTTCCGATAGGGTCAGAATTTCCTCGGCACGACGACGATAGAAGTTAGGAAATAATTTTAAGAAAGCTTGTCGATAGGGTTGGGGGTTGGCTAACAGCATAATTGCTAACACCAGCACGAATAATAATTGCAAAATTGCCGCCACTGAGTTAGAAAAGAAGGTAAAAAAGTTACTAAAAACAAAGGTTCCTAAAGGTTGTAACTGCTGGAATAAATCAGTTAAATTAGGCAGCGATGGCAACCAATCAAATTGAAATTGTTGTCGCCATCGAATCGAGTTATTGCGGACTAAATCCCAAGCTTGCGGTAAAAGTTCAATTAATTTTTGAAACTGTTCGATAAAGGGGGGAACGATAATTACAAAAAATAAAATCACAATTGCTAGACTCGTCAGCAGGGTAATTAAAATAGCCAAACCCCTTTTAATCCCCAATCTCTGCAATCCTTTCACACATCTATTTAAGGCTACGGTAAACACGATCGCCATAAAAATCAATAATAACAGCTGTCGAATCTGCCACAATACATACAGAGCCATTATTAAACAGATAAACCCCAACCACTGACCAAATTTCACAACCTTGATTTATCCTATCGGGACAAGTTTTATCATACAGCAGTCGGTCGGCGGTCGGCGGTCGGCAGGTTTTAGGTGTTGGGGTGGTCACTGCGTGCGCGTTGCGGGGGGTGTTGGGGTTTTGGGGTTTTAGTTCAATTTCCCCACTTCCCCACTTCCCCACTTCCCTCTACCTAACCCCCAACAGCATAAATTAAGTTTTGTATCAATAATTTGCTAATTTTGCTGTTATATGCTATACAATTACGCCCCAAAACAGGATAGAAAAACGAGATTTTCTTAATTACCAGACATTTTCTCAAATTTTATGGCAGCTCTCCCAGAGTCAAATTATCCTGAAAGAAATCCTCTCCTAGAAAATCCGACAAGACTCAGCGAAATTGTGGCCATTAATGCTTTTATCCTTGTATTAGGACTTCGATGATGAAAGAATTGGAGCGATACTATAAAGTTTTAGGGTTAGATCATGGGGCATCTCTCGATGAGATCAATCAAGCCTACAAAGATTTGGTGTTTATTTGGCATCCCGATCGCATTCCCAAAGATAATCAGCGTCTTTTGGAAAAAGCCACCGCTAAACTGCAAGAAATTAACCAAGCTAGGGAACAATTGCGGCAAATTCATCAAAATTCTCCTAAACGCTCCAATTCCGCCCCTAAAACTGAAAAACAGCCCGCCCACGCCTATAAAACTGCTTCTCCCTATCAGCCTCACCCTAGCCAACCCGGCCAAAATTCACAAACCCACAGTCATAAAACCCATAGTCAACAAACCCAAACACAGCCCCAGAATAACCATCACGTCCCCAATCATGCCGCCGGCCGCCCTCACTATCGGGATTTCAACGGAGCCGATTTACAGGGGGCTAACCTGAAAGAAAAAGATCTCTCTAGTCGCAGTCTCATCGGGGCAGATTTAAGCCATGCCGACTTAAGCGATAGCTTCCTGCACAAAATTAACCTAGAAAAAGCCAATCTGTACAAAGCTAATCTTTTTCGCGCCAATCTCCTCGAAGCTAATCTTAAAGGCGCAAATTTACAGGAAGCCAATCTCATCGGGGCGGATTTAAGCGGGGCGGATTTAAGTGGGGCGGATTTACGCGGGGCAAAAATTGGCTTTGGTAAGCGTATTATGGTGAAATTAACCGGGGCAATTTTAACAGGAACAATTCTCCCCGATGGTTCGATTCATCAATAGACCTCTTGCTAATTTTGATGTCCCTTTAATATGAACTATCACCTGATGGGCATTTATTACACAATCGCTGCTGTTTTTCTAGGGATGCAATTAGCTGCAGGAGAAAATTTATCGGCGGCAGCTCCTGATTTTCTCCGGCTGCAGAAAGCTTTAGAAAAACACAATTTCATCGTCAAAATTGCCCCGCCACCAGTGCGAGGAGCCTACGGTTTATTTGATAGTAAAACTAGAATTATTTGGATTCATCCCCTGGTTTTTGACTTAGGTATTGCCCGACCAACATTAATTCATGAAGCTGTCCATGCCGCTCAACTTTGTCATGGAGGCAAAACAGTTAAAGCTCTTAATTTAGCCATAGAACCACCAGCAATGACCAGAAGATTTTTTATGAATTATCAGGGTTTTAGCAGACAAATTGAAGCCGAAGCCTATACTGTTCAAGTTCAGCCCGATGGTCTAGATTTAGTGATTTCTTTACTGCAAAAATATTGTGCTTAGAAAACCTGTCCATAAATCTACCAATCCCGTTCTAATTCTTCGGCCACACGACGATAATCGGCGCTGGCTTCTTGGGCATTTTTACCGCGCCAATTGGTAATAGCTACCCCGTCTAAAACGGCTTTTTCGTGGGCCTTATAATTTCTGACAAAAGCATGACAGGCAGGAATACCTAATTCTAATAAAGTATTTTGTGCTTCCAAAGTTTCCTTAAGACTACGGGAATCCACTTTCGTTAACAAAACCCGATAGGAAATTCCTAGGGGTTTAACTGCCGTGCGTACCGTGTCAATTAAAGCCATTAAATCCATCGGTGCGGGAGGAGTCGGTAAAATTAAATAATCTGATTCTGCTATTACTGCGGTAAGTAATTCGGAGCGCAAAGCTGGTGGTGTGTCAATCACGATCAGATCGTACTCGATAATTTGACGCAATTCTCCTAATTTCTCTGTATTAATTTGCTTGGCTAAATCAAATACCATACCCGCTTGATTTCTTTCTACCCACCAAGTGGAGGAACCCTGCGGATCCGCATCCACCAGCAAAACACGCTGATTCTGCCCCCAAATTGCCGCTAAATTGACCGCAGTGGTGGTTTTACCCACACCACCTTTACCGTTGACAACAGCGAGGATTTTTGGGCTATTAGGCTTTAATTGCGAGGTCATTTTCAGTTATCAGTTATCAGTTATCAGTTAAGTAAGTAGGCGTTAAAAGTTATCAGATGCCCCTCTTATTAAGGGGGGATCCCCCCGCCTACCGGCACCCCCCTTATCAAGCTATCCATTAGTCACATCTTTCTTAACATAAAATTTGACAAAAAGAGAAAAGTGTGCCAGATGGCTCAAGGGGGTTCTATGGGGGGACTAATTTGATGAGATAGTTTCCAAGTCTGGCTGATATCATGTAAC